>JAJYTI010000054.1 GCA_021793135.1 Bacteroidota bacterium | reverse complement strand
CTACTTGATTATATCCTCTTGTGCGTAATCTTTTTTTATGTAGAGGTACAGGTACTACTGCTTGTATATTTTGGTAACTAGGTATTTGTTTTAATTCACTACCCAACCAATTTCCAAAATATGATCCTATATTTTGCTGGCCTTCGTATTTTAATTTATGCAATAATTTTTGTGTAATACCTTTCTTTATAAAATACAGTAATGCGGTAGCCTGATGTATGGGCAATAAACCATAAAATTTATCATACATCGTATGGTCATTAAACTGATGGAAGTGTGTCAGTGGAAGTTCACTTAAACAATACGAACACAACAATTCTTCTTGTGAAATAAGAACATTCGTACAAGTGGCACAAAACTTCGGAAACAAAATATTTAACATATATGTTTTTATTTTATAAAATTGTAAACGTCTTGAGAGAACTTATGTTCGTAGTTTAGTCAAAAAATAAAAATATCTTATCTTATGAGTGCACAAGAAGGTAGTTTAAAGTACAAAGTGCTTATCGGAGTATTAGCTGTTTTACTCATCGGCTTAGCTATTTATACAGTATCTATGTATAAAGATAGTAAAAATACCGTTGCAGGATTAGAGCAGCAAAGAGTAGAGATTCAAAAAGAACTCTCAGAGATGGTGGAGGAGTATGATATAGTAATCACCGAAAACGAATTGAAAGATCAAGAGCTATTAGATGCTAAAAATAGAATAGAAGACCTATTAGTAGAGGTAGAGAAGTCTAAAGCAAATATAGCACTTATAGAGAGATATCGTTCACAAGTAAATCAATTGCAAGCCGAACGTAAGGTTCTTCTTGCTAGAGCAGATAGTCTTGTAAAAGCCAATGAACGTTTAATTGCAGAAAGAGATAGTACAAATGTAGCACTTCACGATTCACAACGTAGATTGGATTCTGTAAGTATGCATAACTCAGAACTTTCTGAAGCTATGGGGCGTGCTATGCTAGTTACTGCAAGAAACTTAAAAGCTAATGCAGTAATAATAAGAAAAAGTGGAAAGATAGTAACTACAAGTCGCTCGAATAGAGCAGATGATGTACAAGCTTGTTTTACTTTAAATGCTAATAGTGTAGCCAAAGAAGGGGAAAGAAAAATTTATGTGCAGGTTGTAAATCCGATGAATAACATACTTGGTCATCAAGAGGCAGTAGAAGCAGGTGGCGAAGTGTTGTTCTATAGCAAAAGCATTAATGTGTTTTACGAAAATGACGATTTAGATGTGTGTATCTTGGCCGATGCGGCTGATGAAGATTTAATTCCAGGCCGTTACGTAATAAACTTATACGATGGTCTAGAACAAATCGGAACAACTACTATCGAATTAAAATAACTTAAATCTAACCAACCAAGTTAAATTTCCAAACTATAGTGGTAAAAGCTACAAGAGTATACTCTTGTGGCTTTTTTGTTTCTATTTAATGGGTTTGATTATTCCTATAGGGTGTTGATCGATTTAAAACTTTTGGAGTAAATAGAAGAAACAATGAAACAAAAAAGCCTGATGAATTTTCATCAGGCTTTTATAGTATACCTAAAAATGGTGTTATTTCTTAAGTTGTGCAATCCAGTCTCTAGCTGAAACTGTATGTCGCAATCTATTGGAGATTTCGCTAATTTTTACTCGTTCTTGTTCCATAGTATCTCTATCACGAATGGTTACCGTACCATCTTCTTTGGTCTGGTGATCCACTGTAATACAATAAGGAGTTCCAGCAGCATCTTGACGGCGATAACGTCTACCTACAGATTCTTTATCGTCATATTGTACATTGTATTCCCATTGTAAGTCTTCGATAATTTCTTTTGCCAACTCTGGTAAACCATCTTTACGAACCAATGGGAGTACTGCAGCTTTTACAGGAGCTACAATCGCTGGTAGTTTCATTACAACACGGGTAGTACCGTTTTCTAATTCCTCTTCTTGGTAAGAATTACTTAATACTGCTAATACAAGTCTATCTAATCCAATAGAAGTTTCTACAACATATGGAATATAACTCTTGTTCTCGAATGGGTCGAAGTACTTTAAGTTTCTTCCAGAAGCTGTTTCGTGTGCTTTCAAATCAAAATCTGTACGAGAGTGAATTCCTTCTAATTCTCTAAACCCAAATGGATAGTTGAATTGGATATCTGTAGCAGCATTCGCATAGTGCGATAAGTTTTCATGATCTTGGAAACGATAGTTTTCTTTTCCTAAGCCTAATGAATAGTGCCACTCTAAACGTTTTTGTTTCCAGTGTTCGTACCATTCCAGTTCCTCACCTGGTTTCACGAAATATTGCATTTCCATTTGCTCAAATTCGCGCATACGGAATATGAATTGACGTGCCACAATCTCATTACGGAATGCTTTTCCTATTTGTGCAATACCAAAAGGTATGTGCTGTCTAGAAGTTTGTTGTACGTTTTGGAAGTTTACAAAAATACCTTGAGCAGTTTCTGGACGTAAATATAAGTCCATTGCCGAATCTGCAGAGGCACCCAATTTGGTACTAAACATTAAGTTGAACTGACGTACATCGGTCCAATTCTTAGATCCAGATACAGGGCAGACTATTTCTAGTTCTTCTATTAGTGCTTTCACGTCGGCCAAATCTTCTTTTGCTAGGGATTCTCCCATGCGTTTTAAGATGTCTTGGCCTTCTTTTTTATAGCGTAATACGCGCTCATTCGTTTCTAGGAATTGCTCCTTGTCGAATGCATCGCCAAAGCGTTTTTGCGCTTTTTTAACTTCACGCTCTATTTTTTTATCTAGTTTGTCAACATGCTCTTCTATAAGAACATCTGCACGGTAGCGACGTTTAGAATCTTTATTATCAATAAGTGGATCATTGAATGCATCTACGTGACCTGATGCTTTCCATGTTTTTGGATGCATAAGGATAGAAGCATCGATTCCAACAATATCTTGATTGCCGTAAACCATACTGCGCCACCAGTAATCTTTTAAATTCTTTTTTAGCTCTGCACCATTTTGTGCATAGTCATACACGGCACTCAGTCCGTCGTAAATCTCGCTAGACGCAAAGATATATCCATACTCTTTTGCGTGTGCAATAACCTTTCTAAATGTATCGTCATTTTTTGCCATGATGCAAAAATAATAAAACCCTTTATGGATTGATAATTAAATGGCTGGAAAATTTTAGGATAGATTTTTTGTCATCCTATGTTTGCAAAGTAGGATTTATAATATTTTTTAATTTTTAAATTTGAGATTAAAAAACAAGGGAGAAAGAGCAAGATAATTGTCTGTCATTAATCTAAAAGACCGTTCTGAATGCTTGTCCCTTTTTCCCAGTGCTTAAATTTTGAACAGTTTATTAGGCATTAAACCTGCATTTAGGATCGATATGACATTTTTATGTCATGCAGAGCGTAGCGCAGCATTTCTTTCCTAAAGATGTTTTATTGCTAGAACTAGTCGCATTATGGCGATATGTTTTTATAATATAAAACAAAAGAACCTCATCGAGGTTCAACATGGATAACCTCCGATGCAATCGGAGGTATTGAGTCGCAATGTAACTCCAACTTTGCAAGGGTTGAACTATCAGAGTTTGTTGCACCCCTTTTTGGTTTCTTGTTTTTGCAGGTAGTTTCCTTTCCCTTCGTTCACATTATTTTATCATCTTAATTAAAAATACGCCTTTAGCTGTACACTTCCTGTATGAATGGTACGGCTGCCATCGCTTTTTCTGCCTTGGTAATCGAAATTTAAATCGAGATAATCGGTAAGCTTTTTCTGGATTCTTGTAGTCCAAGTAAAATTGGTTCCTGGCTGTAAAGCTTCTAACATTTGATAAGCAACTGGAGACATAGCATCGCCTTCAAAACTATTGTCTATATAATTTATTTCTCCATAGATAGAGTGTTTTTGTCTATTACTATATGTAAAAGCCAGGCCAAGTTTATGTTGCTCTAATAATTCTTTATCACCTAATTGGTTTCTTTTCTCTGCAAAACGATAGAATAAATCAATACTGGTATTCAAGCCAGCTAAGAAAGATATTTTCGGTTCAGCTTCTTGATTTTTAAGCAAGTAGTTTCTAGATTCAAAGTTGCTAGAACTTGTTTCACTTATTGAAGTAATCAATTTAGAATGAAATACCCATTGCTCTTGTATTTTATGTTGAAAACGCAATTGATGACTTTGTATTTTATTTTTCTGTAACCCAAAAGCTTGTAGGTTTTCATTTGCCGTATGAATGTAGGTATAGCTGGTGGTGTACTTTTGCATACCTCTATTAAAATACAATGTATTTCTAAAGTTTAAATTCAATCCTATTTGAGCATCGCCACCATCTTTAAAGGGATTTAAGTTAGGTCCTTTCCCGTCTTTTTCTACTTTTCTATCGATGAGGTAGGAAGTTTGGTTGTGTAATTTTCCAAGAATGCCTAATATCCCATTCCTATCACTCCATTGTTTGGCTTGTAATGTAAGCATCTGACTGAACTTATTTTCATTTACTTGCACAAAGTGCTGGTTGGGTAGTAATACTCTAATGTATTCTGCTTCATCTGGAAATTCTGCTATTTCAAATTCATCCAGTTCTTGAATACCATTACCATTATAGTCCACCCATTTGTAAACACCCTGTCCTGGTTCTACTTTAAGATAGGTGTATTCTTGCTGTGCTAGTAATCCACTATTCGATTCAATAGCAGTGCTAAATCGTATTGCGTCTTCCAATAAGCTTTGTTGGTATTGTATTCGAGAATTAAAGGTATTTTCATTCGGTAAAGCTTCATTTTTATGCTGTATAGTTCTGTAATTAGCATATATATTTAGCTGTGCTTTTTCGGTTTGAATAACTCTTGATTTTAAATAATAGGTATGTGAGTTATTAGTGCGTTGCATACGATTGTTTTGTACGCTGTCGTTGATTTGATAACGATATCCAATCTCTGCATATACTGCAGTACTATCACCAATCCCAGTAAAAACTTCAGCAGCTGTATATCTGTGACTCAACCTAGAAATACTATCGGTAGCAATACTTCTTTGTTGATTGTCTTCTAGACTTATTTTCCCTCCTATCCAGCCTTTGTTATGGGAATATGTGGTTGTGTTATAAGCTCTAGCAAATTTGGTATTTAGACTATCTCCTTTAGAATGCATATAGCTAGCGCGAGTATTGGTGTGAATAGACGAGAAACGCAAATTGGATTCCAATACGTGCCGATAACCATGAAAGCTTTCTTTATAACCTAACTGTTGAAATTCGTATGCCGATCTGCCGTTTCTTGGAGCTATCACTTCTAATCCATTTTTTAAATAATGTTGTGTGCCTTCTGGATTCTGTAAATTCCAATCTCGACTAAATTCACTATAATAAATGTTCTCAATACTTTGAAAGTCTTTGTGCAAGTAATCTATATCTGCGTAGGCGATTAAAGAGATAGAATCCTTAGTTTGCCAAACTTTATGTCTGAAACCTATTTTTCCAGCATAACCTATGTTTTCTGCATCATCTATTTTAGAATATAGATTCTGATCGTAGTTGCTCATAGCAAATTCGCTATAGATTTCTGTGTCTTCATTAGGTCGGTAAGCCAATTGTGCATTTACCACTTGTAACATCTCAGGCGCCGAAAGTCGAATTTTAGGCTCGTATTCTCCTTGTGGTATTCCTTCTTGTGGAGGTATATATTCGTAGATTCTTGCAATAGCATTTTCCTCGCTTAATATATAATCACCTTGATTTGGACCAACATAGGAAAACTTCACATTGTAAAGCGTCTCTTCAGGGTCGTTAGAGAATACATATATTTCTTGCCCGCCTATATCTTCTTTCCTGTAGAGAATTTTATTTTCGGAATAAGTGTCCTCCACTGCCGAAGGGGCATGCATAGCGTCGGGATCGTTCCCAGCTTGTTTTAAAATTTCTATTTGCTCAGGACTTAAGTTCTGTTGTAATGGTTGGTTTTTTGCATCATTTTCTGAGTATACGCTTAGACTAGCTTCAAGCCCATTATGTTTATACCTTGCTCCCCCATAACCAATAAATCGAGTGTAACTACGATCGGTATATTGGTATTCTACACTAATTCGCATATTTGAAGTGATTGGATAAGTGGTGTTAAACTTAATTTCTCCTGCATTATAATCTATAATATAATCTTTATCTTCTCCACGTTCCAATTGAATTCCATTTACATATACTCGTTCGCTACCCGACACGATTAATATATACAATTCACCATTTGGTCCCATTAATTTATAAGGCCCTTGATTGCCATCAATGCCAATAAATTCACTCCTGTGAAAAATACCTCTAACTAAAGCTCCAGCACCGAAAAACTCAGATTGTGCACCGTTCTTATGACGAAGATTTATCGAAGTAGCTATTCCTTGTACTTTTTTATGAAACGAACTAAAGTAACTATTCTCATTAACCAAATCTATATCTCCCGCACGCACTTGCCAAGAATCACTATATAGTTCGATAAAAATTTGGTCAAATTCGTTTAGCGTTTGTGAATATCCTCCATATTGCGAAGGAATATTTGTATCTTGAATAGATGCGCGAATAGCTACATTATCGTTAAGTTGACCAGTTATTTGTAAATCCAATTCGGAGTTGAGTACTGCATTTTGATTATTACCTACTCGAATACCACGAGATAAACTACCTGAGGTTTCCAAACCATCGAATGGTTTATAATCATTAGTGGTATTAGAGCGTTCTAAAACCATTAAACGCTGCATTGCTGCATTGTCTTGTTGTACAACTTGATGTTCACCAGTATATTTTCGAGTAATAAAATCGGGGTAACGCAAATATTGAATAGAAATACTATCGTTTTCTTCTACTATATTTGTATTTAATTTTAAAATAGAAGTAGAGTAATCGATTTGATAACTCGAGGTAGGAATCGATTGATTTTGCTGGTCTGTTATTTTAAATTGTGTAGGTTGAATGCTTACACTATCTACTAAAACACTATCGGCTGTTGCAAATTTTTTAACTACTAGTAAAGGGTTTTCTTCTTGGGCAGAAATTGTCCAGAAACACAGAGAAAAGAAGAAAATAAACCAAGTAGTTCGCATAAAAGTTATAACTCTAAAATAGCACCCTCTATTGTAAAAATTCTGGTGATATTTGCATGCATCAGAAATATTGTGTTATATAGGCTAATATAAAGGTTTTACGTAAAGCCGAAAGCCTATTTGTAGATTTTAAGAATAGAAAGAAAAATTAGCTATGAAAATAATATCGTATAACGTAAACGGCATACGTGCTGCTATGCGTAAAGGATTTACCGACTGGTTGATTCAAGCCAATCCAGATGTAATCTGTTTGCAAGAAACAAAAGCGACTATGGATCAAGTAGATATTCAAGCCTTGGAAGAGGCTGGTTATCCATATCATTACTGGTATAGTGCAGAAAAAAAAGGTTATAGCGGTGTGGCTGTTTTATCTAAAATAGAACCTAATCATGTAGAATATGGAACAGGAATAGAATATATGGATGCCGAAGGAAGAAACCTGCGTGTAGATTTTGAGGAATGTTCTGTAATGAGTTTGTATTTGCCTAGCGGAACCAATCCTGCGAGATTAGAACATAAACTTACGTATATGGATGACTTTTTAAAATATATAGAAGAGCTGCGCAAAGACATTCCAAATTTGATAATTTCTGGAGATTATAATATTTGTCACCAAGCAAGAGATATTCACGATCCAGTTAGATTAAAAACAGTTTCTGGTTTTTTACCTGTAGAAAGAGAATGGCTAAGTCGTTTTATTGATAGCGGATTTATCGATTCGTTCCGAGAGTTTAACCAAGATCCAGATAACTATACTTGGTGGAGTTATCGAGCTAATTCTAGAGCTAGAAATAAAGGATGGAGAATTGACTACCATATGGTCTCGGAGCCACTTCAAGAGAACATTAAAAGAGCAGTGATTTTATCAGATGCTATGCATAGCGATCATTGTCCGTTATTGGTAGAGATGGATTTTGCAAAATAGTTTTGTGAATCTATTAAGTAATAAGACGAAAGGTTTCTTCGTTATTCCATAAGAGAGAACTTCTCTGTTTTTAAATTATAAAACCCAATTAAAAAATATGCGTAAAATCACTATAGTACTAGGAATGTTTGTACTGCTACTAAGTAGCTCATGTGTTTCGTCAAAAGTATATGACGATTTGCGAGATAAATACGAGGCATTACGTGCCGAGAATGAAGATTTAATGTCGCAATTAGATAATAGAGAAGGAACAGCAGATCATAGAAGCGCAAGTTTAGAAAGTCAGCTAGCAAAAGCACAATCGGATAAAAGTCGATTACAAATGGATTTAGATGCTTTGCAAAAATCATATGATGCATTAAAAGATTCGTATGACGCTCTTGAAGAAAACAGTTCTTCTGCTTTGTCCGAAAACTTGTCTAGAAATAGAGAGCTTCTAGAAGAATTAAATGCAAAAGAAAAGCGACTTGCAGAAGAAGAAGCGCGTTTAGAACAATTGAAATCTGATTTAGCTAGTCGTTCAGCACGTATCGATGAGTTAGAAGGCATCATAGCAGCAAAGGATGCGAAGATGCGTAAGCTAAAAGATGCCGTTTCTAATGCTTTGACCGAATTTGAAGGGAAAGGCCTTACCGTAGAACAACGAGATGGAAAAGTATATGTTTCTATGGAGAATAAGCTTTTATTCCCTAGCGGTAGCTGGGAAGTAAATGCTAATGGTCGTCAAGCCGTACAACAATTAGGAAGTGTTTTAGCAGACAATAAAGAAATTGCAGTGCTAATCGAAGGACATACCGATAATGTACCTTATCGTAGCCAAGGTGCTGTAAACAATAATTGGGACTTATCTACTAAGCGTGCAACAGCAATTATCAACATCTTGACCGAAAATGCAGGAATTCCGAAAGATAATTTAACCGCTGCAGGTAGAAGTGAATATGCACCAATTGCTAGTAATAGTACTGCCGACGGAAGAGCAAAAAACCGTAGAATAGAAGTGATTCTAACGCCTAAGTTAGATGAACTAACAAAGCTTCTGTCGGAGTAAACCTTGTTTAGATAAATATAAAACAAAAACCTCTTGATAGTAATCGAGAGGTTTTTTTGATTTGGGGGTTTGGTGTTGGTTGAATTCTTCTCATGGGTTCTTGATTGTTAGATTGATTTTATTTCTGCATTTTCATTTCATTCACACAGCGTTATACTTGTGCAACCCGTTTCGTGTTTCATTTTCTACTTAGACTTTATATTTTATGGGTTGCAGTTCAAGAGCTGCAAACCTCATTCTCTACAGATAATCTCCGATGAGATCGATATAGGAAGAGTTAGTGTAGGAACAATCCTAATGGAGGTTGAGTTTCATTATTTTCAACATATCATTTGATAGGATTCTATATTAGTTAGGTTATTATTGTTATGTTTGATTATAGTTGATTTAAAAATATATGTTATTATGTTAAATAAGTCGTTATTTTATTTATTGTTGTTTTTAGTTTTTGCATTTTTTATTGTGGGTTGTGAAAGTGAACAAATTAATCCAGTAAGTGAAGAGATAGAAGAGGTTGAATTAGATTTCTCTAACTTCTCGCTAGAAGGGATTGAATTTGGTTTAACAGATAAGGATGGGTATTTTACTACTTCAATTGATTTAGATGAGTATAATATTGAAGATGTATTAAGCGAATTATCGGAGGAACTTTTCTCAGAAGATGATATTTCAGAAAATGAGTATCATGAGTTAATTACGATTTACAATGTTGAAAAAAATATATTAACAGTTAAAAGTAAAATAGATAATCTTCCTGAAGCTGAGATGAAAGAAGAGAGAACAACATACTCAAATAATAAATGTGGTGAAGGAGAGGGATGGCGATATTTTGAAACTTGTAGGAGTGAAAGTTGTGTTAGAGCAGCGATGGAAATAACAATGAGTTATTTTGTGGATGATCTTATTATAGGTGGGTGTATTGAAACTAGAACCTTACGTACTCTTACTGGTGTTGTAATATGCGGTAGAGTGAAAAATAATTGTAAAAACTAATCTAGGAAATTGAATTTTATTGAAATATTATATCTTGGATATAAGTGATGTTAAAACACCTCTTGATAGTAATCGAGAGGTGTTTTTGATTTAAATATTAGATGTTATTCAGAACGTAGCGATAGCAAAGTGTAGAATCTCTATGTTTAGAGGGTGTATGTGTCAGTTGAACCCTTTCAGGGTTCTTTTTCTTGGTGGTTTCCTCTCCCTATGTTTTGCTTCGCTCACATAGGGTTATCTTTGTTCAACCTCTTTGGGTTTTCCTCCGTACATTCTATTTACTTATAACACAACAGAACCTCATAGAGGTTCAATTTCGATAACCTCTGATGAAATCAGGGGTTTATGCAGTACAATGATTCCAACCCTGAAAGGGTTGAATGTTTATAAGGTAATTATCATTAAAAACCCTAGCTTTATTAAGTGCTAAACTTCTTAATCATGGCTTATCGTCAAATTCTATATCATATTGTTTTTAGAACAAAGTATAGTCAGAACTCTATTAAACAAGAGTTTGCGGAAGAATTATATAAGTATATCTGGGGTGTAGTAAAAAACAAAAACTGTAAACTATTTCAAATAAATGGTGTAGAAAATCATATTCATATATTATCTGATTTACATCCATCTGTTGCTTTAGCAAACTTTGTTAAAGACATAAAAGTATCTTCTAGTCTATGGATGAAAGAATCTAAACTTTTTCCTGATTTTAATGGTTGGGCTTCAGGTTATTGTGCAGTTACTCATTCATATAGAGATAAAGAAATGTTGATTAAGTATATTAAAAATCAACAAGAACATCATAAAAAAACAACTTTTAGAAAAGAGGTAGAGGAGTTATTTAAGGAATTTGCCTTAGGTGAAAATACGGATTGGTTTTTTAAAGATTAGTGACTTTTAGTTGAACCCCTTCAGGGTTCTTATTTAGTTCGTAGTTTTTTTCCCTATGTTTCGCGATGCTCACATAGGGTTATCTATATTCAACCCCTTCGGGATTTATTAGTTGTATACCCCTTCCGTTCGTAGGTTTATTATTATTTCATCCTTTTTGGTTTCATTTAGGTATATCTTATTTACAGACGTTATCACATCAGAACCTCATCGAGGTTCAATAGAGATAACCTCTGATGCAGTCAGGGGATGTGCGTGGAATACTGATTCCAACCCTGAAAGGGTTGAACCACTTTGTTTCTGATTCTATTATTGAACCCTTTCAGGGTTCTTGTTTTTTAGGTTGTTTTTATTCCTTACGTTTCACTTCGCTCACACAGGGTTATCATTGTTCAACCCCTTCGGGGTTTCTAGTTGTTTATTTTCAGCGTTCATAGGTTTATTATCGTTCAACTCC
>JAJYTI010000053.1 GCA_021793135.1 Bacteroidota bacterium | reverse complement strand
TCTGGTTTTGTGGTATTACCTCTATTGGTATTAGAAACTTCTACAGGAGAGTTACCCTCTGTACCATTATAGTTCATATAACGCTCTAGCACATCTCCTTCTGCCTGTAAATAATACTGATAGTTATCTCCAGCTGGGTCATTTAATCCAGCAAACAATGGATATTTCGCAGCCTCTTCTGCATCACTCAAACCATCAAGCCCAACATCCTGTTTTGCTCGTACATCTGGATCATTACTAAAAGCATAAACCATTGCTTGATTCGCAGGTAGTTTACCCCATTCTGTTTCTATAGTATTATCTAAACCACCATCTTCAGGTAATCCATTTTCGTATTGCATTCTACCATCCTTAAGAATATCCTCAGAGATATTACCTAAGTTGAAACTAAGAGTCCCTCCGTTATTCTGAGCATTCTCAGGATAGATGAATGGGTCCATTACCCAGAACTGGATATACTCAACATTAGATTGCACGAAATCGGATGTTGATATAGCTCGCGTAATTCCACCAAATCGATCTCTAGGATTTGGCAGATCGTTAGTACCATTTGTTGCAGGGTTAAAGTTATAAGGACCTCGTATACCTGGATAATAAGCTAAATCAAATGTAAATAAAGCTTGTGATTGCCCTTGAATAATATCTTGATTTGGGAAAACCTCATCACGGAATACACGACGTGTAAATGGTCCAGACACATCTTCACTTGATAAATCGCTCGGTCTTCTTCCGCTATAAAAAATTGGATCAATAGAATACCAAGCTAATTTTGCTCTATTATAATTATACGACAAGTCATTGTTTCCTATCTCTCCTCCAAATCCAACAGGCGTACTTGCTAAGTACCAAGATTGAGGAGACATTAAATCAATAGAGGTTTGCGAAGCTTCAAAGTCATCGATATAAGAAGTAGTTCTTCCATCGAAATCGGAAACTTTTGGTGATCCTGGCAATAAATAAGCAAATTCTCCACGTAAAGAAACGTGCGACTCTACATCGGTATCGATATTAGGTAGTTTATTTACCAATCTAGTTAAAAACGGTACTTCGGTAGAGAATAATGTATGAACTCCAAATATAGAGTTATTCACCGATTCACCATTATAGGCAGATTTCTGCGTCATTGGTCGCTCATTCATATTTAAATATGTAGCTCCCAACATAAAGTCTTTATTGAATTGATGCTCTATATTTAGCCCAGTAAATCGACGAGTTTGTCTACCAAAAGTGGTGTTATTCTCTGTCGATATATTTATTGGTGTTTTAGAGTTTGCCAAAGAAGGGTCTAAAATATGCACTCGTCCAGTTTGATAATTTACTGTATAATCAACTCCTTCTACTAAAGTACGCCCTCCCGCTGTAACACGTACAGAACCTTGCGGAACGTTTGCAGCACCAATTGGAATTCCATCGGCATCACTAGATTTATATTTACCTCTTAATTGGAATTTATTTTTCTCACTCTGCTCTTGTTCTGCTTGTGTTTTTGTTCCTCTATATAAAGCACTAAAAACATACTTATGCTGGTTAGCGTTATAAGTTTCTGGTGCATTATAATCTTCCGAACCATTATCACTTCTTAATTTTTCAAATAAATATTCACCAAACGGCTCGACACTTGTAAATATAATAGCTCCATTTTCTCTATCTACCGTAATTCCAGGTACAAAGTCGAAGAAACCATCTCCACCTTGTTGTGGATCATTATTATAATTTAACCTATCTAAATTAAACACTCGTAAAAGTGGTGTTTCTGCAACATCTTCTGGTAATGGCACTGCAGGATGTTGCGCGTCTCCACTTGCTGGCTTAATATAATTTACCGGTGAAGGATCGGAATAGACAATGTTTAATTTAAAATCTTCTTGTTCTAAATCAAAAGCACCTAAAGGATAGATGTTCTTCATCATTAAATCCCATATTGGCTCTTGTACACTTGTGAAGTTACTACGTAACAACTTTACAACAAGATTTTGGGAAGAGTTTACAATTGGTTCTTGTCCTGGTCTTGGATTTGGGTTATATACCTCTCCTCCGGTATTGTCTACACCATCGTTTGAAAATTCTCCGACCTGATATACTCTTCCATTTCGAGTATATTGGAAAGATACAGCAAGCACCTCATCATTACGTAAGCGCTCGTTTAACGAGATGTATCCTAACTTGGTATGTAACTTGTATTCGTGAGGCTCTAGTCTTCTTGCATTTTCTAATGCTACATAATCCATTCCATCGCGAACACTTAATCCACCAAACCCGCTTTCCACTGTAGATCTATCACGAATGCTTTCATTCAGATAACTTGGATCACCACCATTAATTCCAAAAGGGTTGAACATATTATTTTTGTTATCTGGCGAGGCATTTGCAGTGGCTTGTATAAAGTTTGTCGGTGGATTCTGCAATCCAATATGATCTATCTCCGACTCTCCAATATCTTGTAAAGCAACTATACTACGAATGTTTTCTGTTCGATTAGATCTATTTGTAACCCACACCTCTACCCTAGTAATTTCTATATTGGTACTAAGGAATGGATATTGTGAAATAACCCTATCGTAATTATCTCTAAAGTAATGTGCTAGGAAGAAGTGACGATTATCGTCGTAATCCATGGCGTACATTTCGAAGTCATTTATTGTCGCTCCCCCTTCTGCAACTACAGTTTGTGTTTCGGATTTTTGCTCGGAGAACACTCCTGTTACCCGTGTTTTACCAAATTGCAATTCCGTTTTAACTCCAAAAAGACTTTGCGCACCTTGAATAAGGCTACTATTGAGAGGCATACTCACATTACCTACCTCGATACTCTGAATAATGTCATCTTCTGTAGGCGTATATTCTAATTTTATTTGATTTTGAAAGTCAAAAGTAGATTGCGTATCATAATTAATATTAACATCTAATCTTTCTCCTACTTTACCTAGCAAACTTAAACTGATTCGCTGATCAAAATCAAATGTAAAATTCTTTCGGTTTCTAGGAGATAAAGAAGGATTATCTTGTTTATTAAACAGCATTCCTAAATCTACCTCTACACTACCTTGAGGAACGATATCTATAGTACTTCCTCCAAAAATTGTTTCAAATAATTCTGATTTTACATAATACGTTGGTAACAGATTATGCCTATCATCTTGCGAGTCGGATTTTCTACCATCAGCTGCATCAATCTTTTGCTTAAAATAAGCTTGAATATCTTGTTGCAAAAGCATTTTCTCATACTCTTCTGGCGTAAGAACAATAGGATATGCAATACTAGATTCTCCAATAGTTTGAGAATAAATATATCGATCCGTGATTGGATCATAGGTATACATTTCTTCAATAGAAGGAGGTAAAGGCAATTCCAATGGTCTTTGAGTATAGCCTGTTTTTGTACTATCTTGTGCAAAAGCTATAGAACCATAAGCCAAAGCAAGCACTATGGTAAGAGAAATGCTAAATACGGAGGATATTGCTCGGGAGTAATTTTTTTCCAAGATCTACAGTTTTTTTAATGCCAACTTAATGATCGATTCTGCTGTTGCATCAGGATGCTCTTTTATGACTTGATTACAAACTTTCTCTGCTTGTTTTCTAGCAAATCCTAATGTCTCTAAAGCTGATAACGCTTCATCTTTATTTGTATTGTTTGAAGTGGCAGAAACCTCTTCTAAATCGTATATTTTAAGAACTTTATCTTTTAAATCTAACACCATTCGTTGTGCTGTTTTGACTCCAATGCCTTTTGCTGATTTTAAAACATTTAAATCATTTTGAGCAATAGCTTCTACAATTTCTTGTGGTGTAAGCGATGATAACATAGTACGTGCAGTAGCAGCACCAACTCCAGAAACGCTTATCAATAATCTAAAGACTTCTCTTTCTGAACGAGTTAAAAAACCATAAAGAGTATGTGCATCTTCACGAACTTGTAAATGTGTATATAACATTACATTTTCGCTATCTGGCAATTGAGAATAAGTTTGCAAGGTTATCTGTAAGTAATACCCCACCCCATTACAATCAATCACCACACCCGTTGGGTGTTTTTCTACTAATCTACCCTGTATATGCGTTATCATCTTCAAATATTAAACAACAAATATACTACATTTTACAACTTAACATAAATATTGGTTAAAGGATACATCTATTTATACCGCCCTCATATGCATTATATTATGCAAGAAATGACCATACAATATTAAAAGCAAATAAAACATATTGACTTAACAAATAAATGTTACTAAAAATAAAAAAACACTGCTATTTACATAATAAGTTAAATTCTTCAAGCAATGTATTTCATATTGTTTTTTTTAGCTCAAAATACAATATAAGATTAATGGAACTTCTGAAAAGCAGTTTTAAAAATAAAGAAAGCTCTGAAAAACAAGTATTATTCAGAGCTTTCTTCGATTATGCAAATTTTATTTCTATTAGCTATTTTCTTGACTTGCACGATATTCCTTTTCCTGTGCGTCTACTACTACCACAGCCACCATATTTACCATCTCCTCTACAGAAGCTCCTAATTGTAATATATGGATGGGCTTACGCAATCCTAGAATAATAGGTCCAATAGATTCTACGTTATTAATTTCCTTTAATAGCTTATAGGTACTATTTGCCGCAGCAATATTTGGAAAAACCAATGCGTTTACTTTTTTACCAGCTAGTTTTGAATGCGGGAAGTTTTTGTGCAACATTTCCATATTCAATGCAAAATCTGCTTGCACCTCTCCGTCAACTACCATATCTGGATTAGATTCATGAAGCAACTCTACTGCTTCTCTAACCTTTACCGCATTTGGATCTTTTGCAGAACCAAAGTTACTATAAGACACCATAGCGATAACAGGATCTAAACCGAACATTTTCATAGTATAATTTGTCATCTGTGCAATATTCGCTAATTCTTGTGCTGTAGGATCAATATTTACTGCAGTATCTGCAAAGAATAAAGGTCCTTTTCGAGTCATCATTAAGTTCGCAGTTGCGACCTTATTTACTCCATCAAATTTTCCCACAACTTGCAATACTGGACGCAATACAGAAGGATATGATCGAGTATAACCAGAAATCATACCATCGGCATCTCCTAATTGCACCATCATTGCACCAAAGTAGTTTCTGTCACGCATTAATCGATGTGCATCAAACTCTGTCACTCCTTTTCTTCGACGAGCTAACCACAGATGATGTGCATAATTATCTCTTATCTCTTTATACTTATCATCTTTCGGATCTATGATTTCTATATCTGCATCGAACTCAATCTCTTCCATGTTTTGACGAATAACCTCTTCGGTTCCTAGTAAAACAGGAATAGCAATGCCATTTTCGTAAGAAATTTGTGCAGCTTTCAGAACATCAAGTTGATCTGCCTCTGCAAAAACAACTTTTTTAGCATTGGTACGAGCACGGTTCAATAGAAGCTTTATCAACTTACTATCACCACCCATTCGTGCACTTAATTCATCCTTATACTTTTCCCAGTTCATTTCCTCAATGCGAGCAACACCACTTTCTATTGCTGCTTTTGCAACTGCAACGGGTACTCTAGTAATAAGTCTTGGATCGAATGGTTTAGGTATGATATAATCTCTACCAAAAACTAATTTAGTTTCGCCATATGCTATATTTACTTGCTCAGGCACCGGTTCTTTAGCTAAAGCTGCTAATGAACGTACGGCAGCCATTTTCATCTCCTCATTAATTGCCTTAGCACGTACGTCTAAAGCACCACGGAAAATAAATGGGAACCCTAGGACATTATTTACTTGGTTAGGGTGGTCACTACGGCCAGTAGCCATAATAACATCTTCTCTAGTAGCAACTGCTAGCTCGTATTCTATTTCTGGGTCTGGATTAGCCATTGCAAATACGACTGGATTATCGGCCATATTTAACAGCATCTCTGGAGAAAAAATATTTCCAATAGATAATCCTACAAAAACATCAGCACCCACAATTGCATCGTCTAACTGATGGACATCTTTACTTGTTGCAAATTCTAATTTTTCAGCGGAAAGGTTTTCTCTATCTTTTCGGATAACACCTTTACT
The DNA here is from genome assembly GCA_021793135.1 of Bacteroidota bacterium. Lineage (GTDB taxonomy): Bacteria > Bacteroidota > Bacteroidia > Flavobacteriales > Flavobacteriaceae > JAJYTI01. The sequence goes on along the minus strand of JAJYTI010000053.1, from coordinate 5,622 downwards.
ATCTAGCATCACAATATTATCTGGATTTACTCCAGATGCAATATACAATCTTGCACAAGATACAGCTGCCGCTCCAGCACCACTAACAACCACTTGTACTTCATTCATTTTCTTTCCTGCTAATTCAACTGCATTTAACAATGCAGCTGCAGAAATTATTGCGGTACCATGTTGGTCATCGTGCATCACTGGGATATCCAACTCCTCTTTAAGTCTCTTCTCTATTTCGAAAGCTTCTGGGGCTTTGATATCCTCAAGGTTTATTCCACCAAAAGTTGGAGCTAAATGTTTTACAGTTTGAATAAAGGCATCTGGATCTGTAGTATCCAATTCGATATCGAAAACATCAATATCAGCAAAGATTTTAAACAGCAAGCCTTTTCCTTCCATTACCGGCTTGGAAGCCTCTGGACCTATATCACCCAACCCTAATACCGCAGTACCATTACTGATTACTGCAACTAGGTTTCCTTTATTTGTATATTTATAGGCGTTGTTTTTATCTTTTGCTATCTCCAAGCATGGCTCTGCCACTCCCGGTGAATAAGCCAAGCTCAAATCTCTTTGTGTTGCGTATTTTTTTGTTGGAATTACTTCTATTTTACCAGGCCTCGGCTTTGCGTGATACAAAAGCGCTTCCCTACGCATCGATTCTTTCATTCTGCTCATAAAGAAAATTTTATTCGAACTCACAAATTTACACTAGATTATTGGCATTGAAAAAGAATAGTCTAGGTATTTAAACTTTAGCAATCGCCCTATGTAGCTTAAAATGACATTCTTAATTTAAAATGATAATTGTCATTTTAAAATTGAAAATGAAGAAAGATTATTCTTCTTTTAAATTATTCTCAGACTTGCCTACAAAATCTATATTTCTAGTCAATCCACTGAACTTAGTACGTTTAACAGCACTCTTTTTAAACAAATCGCGATAGCGATCTTCATCTATATTTATCCAGTCCTCTTTCTTCATGGACAAGAGATCTGGATGTGGATTAAACAAAGGTTCTTGATGTGGTTTGCTAAATCTATTCCAAGGACATACATCTTGGCAAATATCACAACCAAAAATCCAATCTTTGAACTTCCCATCCATATAGGTTGGCAAAGCATCTCGAAGCTCAATAGTAAAATAAGAAATACATTTACTTGCATCTACTACACGTTCTGCAACAATTGCATCGGTTGGGCAAGCATCGATACATGCAGTACATGTTCCACAATGATCTGTGGCCGGGGTATCGTACTCTAATTCTAAATCGCAAATAATTTCAGATACAAAAAAATAGGATCCTTTTTGTTTGCTCAACATTAAAGTATGCTTACCTACCCAGCCTAAGCCACTTCGCGCAGCCCAAGCCTTATCTAGTACTGGAGCAGAATCCACAAAGTATCGACCATCAATTTCACCAATTTCCTCTTCAATAAAATTAAACAACTCCTTCATTTTGGCTTTTATCACATGATGATAATCTTGACCATATGCATATTTAGATATCTTGAAGGTGTCATCTATCTGTTGTTCCGCAGGATAATAGTTGTATAACAAGGAAATAACACTCTTAGCGCCAGGAACTAATTTAGTTGGATCCAAACGCTTATCAAAGTGATTTTCCATATAACCTAAACCAGCATTATATCCGTTATTAAGCCAAGCTTCAAAACGTGGAGCCTCCTCTTCTAAAAACTGAGCTTTACTAATACCACAAGATAAAAAGCCTAGTTCTTCAGCACGTTCTTTTATCATTGCTGTGTATTTTGCTTTGCTCACAATTGGTGTTTTTAAAATTAGAATAAGGTTGGTTCGCTACCTCCGAGTTTATTTTTACCCAAATGAAGATAGGCTTTATCTGTAACTTCTCTACCACGAGGTGTTCTCACAATAAAGCCTTGTTGAATAAGGAATGGCTCATAAACCTCTTCTATAGTTTCTGGACTTTCAGAAACAGCCGTAGCAAGAGTTGTTAAGCCTACAGGGCCTCCTTTAAACTTATCTATTAAAGTACTCAATATTCTATTATCCATTTCATCCAAGCCAAATGCATCTACATTTAAAGCTTCTAATGCGTACTTAGCAATTTTTAAATCTATTCTACCATCGCCTTTAATCTGGGCAAAATCTCGAACACGACGCAATAAAGCGTTTGCTATACGAGGTGTACCACGGCTTCTTGAAGCAATTTCTATAGCCGCTTCCATTCCTATCGCCACATCTAATATTTTAGCACTTCGTTGAATGATATCGGTAAGCAATTCGGTATTGTAATATTGCAATCTAGCAGAGATACCAAAACGTGCCCTCATAGGAGCGGTAAGCATCCCAGAACGCGTCGTGGCACCTACCAAGGTGAATGGATTAAGATGAATCTGAACCGTTCGAGCATTAGGTCCGGATTCAATCATAATATCGATTTTATAATCTTCCATTGCAGAGTATAGATACTCTTCTACTATAGGAGATAATCTGTGAATTTCATCAATGAATAAAACATCTCGTTCTTCTAAGTTGGTTAATAAACCTGCAAGATCTCCCGGTTTATCTAACACGGGACCAGAAGTAACTTTTATTCCGGCATTAAGCTCATTTGCCAAGATATGGGCTAATGTAGTTTTACCTAATCCTGGAGGACCATGAAAAAGTGTATGATCTAAGGCTTCTTCTCTAAGATTGGCAGCCTTTACAAAGATTTGAAGATTTTCCAATGCCTGTGCTTGTCCAGTAAAGTCATCAAAGCTTTGTGGACGTAACTTTCGTTCCATATCTCTTTCAATAGGAGATAAATTATCGGCAGAGGGATTAAGATTTTCATTCATAACGCAAAGATACAAACATTAGACAATCCAATATTAAGTACTGCAATGTAATGCAAAAAAATAAAGCCACTTATTAAATTTAATAAGTGGCTTTATTTTTATATATCTAGATCTTTTAGTGATCTAATTCTTCTTCATTTGGTTGTAATGGCACGTTTTGAGGAACGAAATCTTGACCTGGAATAACGTAATCTGTACCATCTTTATTTAATTTACTGTAGTCATATGGCCAACGATAAACTACAGGTAAAGGACCAGGCCAATTTCCATGAATGTGCTCTTGTGGAGCAGTCCATTCTAACGTAGTAGCACCCCAAGGGTTTCTTGGACCTTTCTTTCCAAAGAAAATTGAGTGGAAGAAGTTGAACAAGAAAATAAGCTGCGCTGATGCTGCAATAATTGCAAACACAGTAATTAAAACGTTCATATCGGCAAGGTCGTCGAAATAAGGGAACTCCGTATTGCTATAATAACGTCTTGGTAGTCCTGCCAATCCAATAAAGTGCATTGGGAAAAAAATACCATAAGAAGCTACTGCTGTAATCCAGAAGTGCCAGTATCCTAACTTCTTATTCATCATTTTGCCCTCGTACATTACAGGGAACCAGTGGTAAATACCAGCTAGTAATCCATAAACTGCAGAGATACCCATTACTAAGTGAAAGTGAGCAATAACAAAGTATGTATCGTGAACGTTAATATCTAACGCACTGTCTCCAAGAATAATTCCTGTTAAACCACCAGTAATAAATGTAGACACAAAACCGATAGAGAATAACATCCCTGGGTTCATCTGTAGATTACCTTTCCAAATGGTAGTAACCCAGTTAAAGGCTTTTACTGCAGATGGAATAGCAATCAATAAAGTCGTAAATGTAAATACCGATCCTAAGAATGGGTTCATCCCAGATACGAACATGTGGTGCCCCCATACTAAAGTAGATAGGAATGCAATAGCAAGTAAAGATCCAATCATCGCACGGTATCCGAAAATTGGCTTTCTAGAGTTAGCAGCTAGAATTTCCGATACGATACCCATCGCTGGTAAAATTACAATATATACTTCTGGGTGACCTAAGAACCAGAATAAGTGTTCAAATAAAACTGGAGATCCTCCTTGGTTATGCAATACTTCTCCTGCAATATATATGTCTGATAGGAAGAAAGAGGTTCCAAAACTTCTATCCATTAATAACATTAATCCAGCTGCAAAAAGAACAGGGAAAGCAATAATACCAACAATTGCAGTAATTAAGAATGACCATACTGTTAGTGGTAGTCTAGTCATAGACATTCCTCTTGTTCTTAAGTTAAGCACAGTTGCAACATAGTTAAGTGACCCTAATAGAGACTGTGCAATAAAAACAACTAAAGCAACTAACCAAATGGTCATCCCTACACCAGAACCTGGTATTGCTTGCGGCAATGCACTTAATGGAGGATATACCGTCCAACCTGCAGAAGCAGGACCCGTTTCTACAAATAAAGAGAACACCATTAATAAGCTAGATAAAACAAATAACCATGATGAAATCATGTTTATATTTCCTGAAGCCATATCTCTTGCTCCAATTTGTAATGGAATAAGCAAGTTACTATATGTACCACTCAATCCAGCGGTAAGAACAAAGAATACCATTATGGTACCGTGCATGGTAACAAGCGCCAAATAAATATTTGGATCCATAACGCCACCATCTGCCCATTTACCTAATAATATTTCATAAATTCCAAAAGATTTATCCGGCCATGCAATTTGCATACGGAAAAGTACCGACATTAGAATACCGATAATCCCCATAATAATACCGGTCAATAGGAATTGCTTCGATATCATTTTATGGTCCGTACTAAATAGATACTTAGTTACGAAAGTCTGTTTATGATGACCGTGATCTTCATGTAAATCTACAGCCATATCTTCTGCGTGTGTTGACATAATTATATCTCTCTATTAACTATTTAGTATATTATTAAATATCCAATGATTCTGCAACTGTAGGCTGTTCTGCCATCCAGTCGTTAAACTCATCCTCCTCCACAACTACGATCTTCATTTGCATGTTGTAGTGGTTGTTACCACAAATTTTGTTACATAATAGCAAGTAATCAAACTCATATGGCTCAAGTGGTGAGTCTCCAACCGATATTAGGTCTAAGCTATTCTTCTCACGGATATTATTAATATTGGCAACTTTCTTTTTCATTCTATCACTCTCACGCATTTCTTGCGTAGTAATAGTAGGTGTAAAAGCAAATTGTGTAATCATACCAGGAACTACGTTCATCTGTGCTCTAAAGTGAGGCATATATGCAGAGTGAAGTACATCCTGTGAACGCATCTTTATCAATACTTTCTTATCTACTGGAAGATACATCTCATTAGTAATCACATCATCTTTAACATAAGGATCGGAGGTATCTACACCTAGTTGGTTGCTTCCTTCGATAAGACGAACATCGGCTTTACCTAATTCGTTATCATTACCAGCATAACGAACTCTCCAACCAAATTGATAAGCATATAGCTCAACCACCATCGGATCTTCATCCTTATTAACATTCATAACGTCTACCCATGTAAACAATCCATAGATAATCAAACCTGAAAGAACAATTACTGGAATAATAGTCCAGATAAATTCTAACTTATCGTTATCAGCATAGAAAGTAGCTCTCTTATTTTTCTTACCTCTATATGTAAAAGCAAAGTAATGTAATAATCCTTGCATTAAAATTCCAACAATGAAAATTACAATCCAAGTAGCCAACATAAGATTATCTATCTCTACACCGTGTTCGGAT
>JAJYTI010000052.1 GCA_021793135.1 Bacteroidota bacterium | reverse complement strand
AATAACTGCAAACTTTTTCTTACTTATAGATTGCTGGTAACTGTACTGCCTATCAATAGGAAATTCTGAAAAAATAACTCCTTGTTGTTTAATTGTAAAGAAGTCAAAAATTTGTACTAGAAGTTCATCAGATACTTCTGATAGAATTTCTGCAATATCAATCGCAGTTTGTTGCATTAAAGTAGGCATTAAAGGAACTACTTGCTTCATGCTAGTAGCTTCTCTAAATGTAACTTTCAAATCTTCTGTAGTAAGAGTAGTTTCTAAACTCATAATAGTCTGAGTATAATACAGTTAATAAATCATTCTTCCATTATTGTCAATTAAATGGTCTCTTTATCGAAAAATTCGAATTACAAAAATAAGAAATGCAAGCTTATTTAAGGATTAGATCCTCCTTAAAATGGTATTAGAATACTATTAGAGTGTATTAAGAATAGGGTAACTAATTCTAATACAATTCCTTAGTATAGCGTACTTTTAGTTTTAAATTAAAACTACGAATTTTGAAAAATAGGTATCTAATTTTAAACAATATTTCAAGAGTTAAAGAAAATTTTCAAAAGAAAATAAATCTACAGCTATTCATTTGGTTATATTGAATAGAATACGTTCTATCATAATGATTGCATTAATGAGGTTTATGAGTTTATTGCCTGCGGCTATCTCTCAAGGAATGGGTTCTGAAATCCAAAAGCCATTAGTCATAATGATTGTTGGTGGGTTATTGATTTGTACTTTATTATCGTTAACAATTCTTCCATCAGTATTTTATTTAGTGCCTCGAAAAAGATAGAAGTAGTATAAATTAATGGTTTAAAAATAGGTTTTTATAGATGTTTTGTTGTAAAAGAGTTAACTTTCTGTTTTAATAGAAAATTTATTTAGTTGCCATGATAAATAAAATAGTTGTTTTAGGTTTAGGGAAAGTAGGTAGTTTAGTTGCTACTTTGTTAAGCTCGAAATATAAGGTAGTAGGAGTAGATCGCTATGAGCCTGAAGAAAAACTACCTTTTGATGTAATTAAAATCGATGTCTCTGACGCAAAAAGTATGCGTAATATTCTTAAAGACAAAGATGCGGTAGTTTCATGTCTTCCATATTTTCTTAATATTCAAATTGCAGAGATTGCGGCAGATTTAGGAGTACATTATTTTGATTTAACCGAGGATGTACCAACGTTACACGCTATTCAGAAAATAGCAAAAAACAGCACTGCAGTTTTAGCACCTCAATGCGGATTAGCACCAGGATTTATAGGTATTCTTGGAGCAGGTCTTTACAATCAATTTTCGGAAATTCGATCGGTAAAATTAAGAGTAGGAGCATTGCCACTACATCCTATGGGACAATTAGGTTATAGTTTTACTTGGAGTGCAGAAGGCGTAATTAATGAATATCTTAACGATGCAGAAGTAATTCATAACGGCGAGCGAAAGATGTTAGCATCATTAGATGATGTGGAATCCATTAATATAAATGGTAGACCATACGAAGCATTTTTAACCTCTGGGGGATTAGGAACTATGTGCGAAACGCTAGAAGGCAAAGTAGATACTCTAAATTATAAAACCATAAGATATCCAGGGCATCGCGATGGCATGAAACTATTTTTATATGATTTGTTGATGAAAAATGATAGAGAACAAGCAAAAAATATCCTTAATAATGCTTTGCCATTGGTAGATGATGATATCGTTCTTGTATACGCTGCAGTTGAAGGAATACAAAACGGCCAGCTAAGAAGAAAAGAGTTTAGCGAATCCTATCGAAACATTATTATAAACGATAAAGATTGGCGAGCAATAAGTTGGACAACCGCATGTAGTATTTCGGCGGTAGTAGATATGGTGGCTGAAGGAAAGTTGAAAAATAAAGGCTTCATTAAACAAGAAGAAATTCCATTCGATATGTTTATTCAATCCCATTATGGTTCAATGTATGAGAAGTTTAAGAATAAAAAATAGAAAGCTACTTGGAGGAAGTAAATCTTCTTAAAGAATTAATTTTTTATAGCAGAATTTATAGCTTTTTGTATTTTTCTTTTATTCCATCCATTAAAGGATTCTAGAACTTTTCCTTGTTTATTAATTAATACCAAGGTTGGAGCAGCGTAAATTTCAGCATTCTTAGTGAAATTAATATCTGTTTTAAAAGTAGATAAATAATTTGCTTCTTTAGCAGTAAAAAACTTAGTGATCATTTCAGAATGATCCACATCATTAATTCCTAAAATCACTAAATTATCCTTATATTTTTCTTGAAGATTTATGAGATGTGGAATAGATCTAAGGCAAGGTAAACAGCTTAAATACCAAAAATCTAATAATACGACTTTGTCTTTGTTCAAATCTACTATTTTTATTTTACTGCCATCAAATAATTCTAAATCTGCATATAATAATTCATTCTGAATATACTTATAATTAGGCGTATTCGGCTGCACATTGGAAACCGAAAAGTTAGTATTAAAAACAATAAATGCACTTAGTGTAAAACCAAAAATACTAAGAAGTAAAAATGAGATGAGTCTCTTCATATTTTGTATCTGGATTGAGCTTAATAATTAAGTTTTTCTATAAAGTTATTATATTGATTTAGGAGTACTTGTTCCTTATCCTCTTCAGAGATAGTGAAGTTTTCGAATGGAATATCGGAATTAATTTCTAGATAGTCTATTTCATAATATTCATATTCTTCTATATTTTCAAAATGTCCAGAAAAACTATAAGCAATAGGTAGAAAATCTGATTTTCGAATATAGTGGTTCATGACAGCATCATCCATGAAATTCCTCCCATTTTTTGTGTAAACACTAAGGATATAAACCGGAGTACCATTATGAATCGCTTCTTCTACGTTTATTTTTTTAATAAAAAACAATCTCGCAAGTAACGAGTTTAATTGTCGGTAACTGCGTTTGGTTTCATAATGCCCCATTATTAAGTAACTGTTAAATCTATAAGCATAGGAAAGAAAGTTATCTTCGTTTACATTTTTAATTATGGTTTTTGGATGAAAAGATAGTGAGTCAAGAGAGCTAGTGCTTATAAATAAATGCTTTCCATCATATTTAGTAACTGTATAATTATTATTGGCATCTAAAATATCTATTTTGTGATATGCACTCATAGGGTCTTCTCTATTTATTTGTATGCTGCATATAGCAGTTCGTTGTACAGTATCACTTTTGGCAAAATACATATCTTTTCTGTCAATTTTAAATACAGCTGTCTCGATATTGTTTAACGCCATATCAACGTTTTTAACTAACTTTCTTGCCTTCATGGTCTGTGCAGTACACGGGAGAGTAAATACTAATAGTAAAACTAAAAAGACAGAAATACAAAGTAACTGTTTCTTCATAAGGATTTATCTTGTAATTATAAAATAGGAGTAAGTCTGTAGGGAGTTGCTATTAAATAAAGAAGTTTGTTTTTTAAACTTTTTTTATTTGACATTAAAATGATTGCAACTTTTAACTACAGTTTTACTTTATCCTCAAACTTACAAAAAAACTCAACTATCAAAAACTTTCATTAATTTAATGTTATTATTTGTTAATCTAGGGTGGTGGATGTGTTTATTAAGGATTATTCTAATTTGTAAATAATGGAAATAGCCGATTTTGATAAATATCAAAATCGGCTATTAGTAAATGCTATTATTTATTTGTTAGTCCTTAACGATTGTAAATTCATCAATGATATGCGTTGCACCAGCAAGTTTATCAATTACAAATAAAACATAACGAATGTCAACGTTAATAGCTCGTTGTAATTCTGGATCGAAAATAACATCTCCCGCCATGGCTTCAATATTCCCATCAAATGCAATTCCGATGAGTTCACCATTAGCGTTAAGTACTGGCGAACCAGAGTTTCCTCCAGTAATATCATGGTCGGTAAGGAAGTTAACTACTAACTCTCCATCTTCATTTGCATACTGTCCATAATCTCTAGCTTTGTTTAATTCAATTTGCTTTTGTGGCATATCGAACTCTTCATCACCAGGGATATATTTTGCAACAGTTGCATCTAAAGTAGTGTAGTTGTTGATTTTAGCATCTGCATTTAAAGGGTCTTCTGGTAAAGCTCGTACTGTTCCATAAGTCAAACGTAAAGTACTGTTTGCATCTGGATAATATTTCTCTTTTGGATTTGCTTCACGCATTCCTTTAATCATTAAACGATATGCTCGTTGGAATTTATCTGCTTGTTCTTTTTGATCCTCTGATTGTGCTCTGTAATGATCTAAGAGAGCCGTTGATAGTTTAAATAAAACATCATTTTCTAGAGTATCTTTATTCGGATTATTTAAAAAATCTTTTACAGATTCTTTAGAACGGAAGATACTTGTTTTAAATGCCTCAGCAATGTAACTAGTGAAGTCACCATTAAGTTTATCTCCTAACTCAGCAATATATGGGGCTATTAGATCTTTTCCTCCTTTAGCATAGTAAAGATTTAGTTGCGACGCAAGAACTGCTTCTTCCACATTCATATGTAGTTTGTGGTAGCGACTATCAATTTCTTCTTCAAGTCTAGGCAACATAGCTTTTTGTTGGCTTTCATCTTGCTCCATATATTGATTGAAAGCATTACCTAAAACATATGGTAGTGGTGCTAATGCGCTAGAACGAAGTAGACCTCCCATTAGATAGTTATCATGGCGAGACTTTTCATTAGTTGCAGCGTAATAATCGTATATAGTAGGCATAACATCACCGTAAGTAGCTTTATTTTTACGTTTTTTAGCCCATTTCATGAATTTCTGTTCGTCTTTTGCTTTTGTAGCGGCAGTTTGGTGCTCTTTTAAAGCATCAATCATTCCTTGACGGTTTTTCCAGTAGTTAGCAATTCCAGCATATTTTGATGCATAATCCAGTTGAACTGCTTTGTCTGCATCCATATGTTTTTTTAATACATCCATTGCTACTCTAGAGCCTTCTACCCATGCTGGATAAGCATATTCTACATTCTGTGTAATTCCAGCTGATGGCATCCAACGATTAGTACGTCCTGGATATCCAAGAATCATAGCAAAATCACCTTCTTCGTGTCCGTTAAGACTGATATTTAAATGTTGTCTAGGTTCTAATGGTATGTTATCTTCAGAATAAGGTGCTGGATTTCCATCTTTATCTGCATAAACGCGGAAAAGTGAGAAGTCACCCGTATGACGAGGCCATTCCCAGTTGTCAGTATCTCCACCAAATTTACCAATGCTTTGTTCCGGGGTTCCTACTAAACGAACATCTTCATAATCTTGATATACAAAATAGTAGAATTCATTTCCGCTATAAAAAGACTTTACTGATACGGTGTATTTGCCACCTTCATTATTTTCCTGTTCTATTTTAGCACTTTCTTGTTGTATAGCTTTTGCACGATCATCTTCGCTCATATTGTCGTTTAACTTCGATAGGATACGATCGGTTACATCGTCCATGCGAACAAAGAAGCGTACTGATAAATTATCTGGTTTTAACTCTTCAGACTTATCAGCTGCCCAAAATCCGTCATTTAAATAATCGTGTTCTGGAGTAGATAATTGAGCAATCGCTCCATATCCACAGTGATGGTTGGTCATTACCAAACCAGTAGAAGATACCATCTCTGCAGTACATCCACCGCCAAATTGTACAATAGCATCTTTTAAACTATTATTGTTAATGCTATAAATTTCCTCCGCGGTAAGCTGTAAGCCCATTTTTTCCATGTCGCGGTGGTTAAGCCTTTCGATATGCATTAAGAACCACATTCCTTCGTTTGCATAAACAAAAGTGGTACTAAGCATAACGAGAAGCAGAACTAATTTTCTCATAATTTAGGTTATTTTTATTAAAAATTGACTTCTTACAAAAATGCACATTATATGGAAATATATTGTACTGAATAGAAATAAAAATATTCCAATGATAAGTGAGTTTTGAGTGTTATTCATTCATCTTGTTAAATTATTTATATTTACAATTCTAATCGATTAAAACTAAGCAGCATGTTTTCGAAATATTATGCAAATTTTATTGTTGTATCACTTATGATTTTTTTTAGCAATAATTTACTTTTTGCACAAGATGAAAATAGTTTTATTACTATTTGGCAAACAGATGCTCCACAAGCAACAAATATTAATCGCATATATTTTCCAGCGTCTGGTCAGTATTCTTATTCATGGGAAGAAGTTGAAAACCCTATAAATTCTGGCTCTGGCAACGCAACTGATGCTATAATAATTGAATTTCCAAATCCAGGAACTTACAGATTGAAAATTGTTCCAGAGGGTGAAAATCCATTTCATCAAATTAGCTTTTATGCTAATATCGATAATAGAAAGTTAATAGATATAGAGCAATGGGGTGAGGTTTCCTGGTCTTCTTTTGAAAATGCTTTTGATGGCTGTCAAAATTTGACAATTTCCGCCACTGACATACCAGACTTAAGTAATGTTACTAATATGTCAAAAGTGTTCAGATTTACTAATATTTCTACGATTCCGAATATTAATGATTGGGATGTTAGCAATGTAGAAAATATGAAAGGTTTATTTGAGAGTGCATTATTTGATGACGATATAAGTTCCTGGAATGTTAGCAATGTAGTGGATATGGAAAGAATGTTTTTTAATAACCAAAGTTTTAATCAAGATATTGGTACATGGGATGTTAGTAATGTAGTGGTTATGGAAAGTATGTTTTTTAATAACCGAAGTTTTAATCAAGATATTGGTGCATGGGATGTTAGCAGTGTTAGTAATATGAATAATATGTTTAGCTATGCTAGTACTTTTAATCAAGATTTAAATAATTGGGATGTTAGCGGTGTTAGAAACATGAGGGCTATGTTTGAAGAGGCTTCAAGCTTTAATCAAAATCTTGATTTATGGAACTTAAATAGTCTAAGATATGCAACGTTAATGTTTGATTCTTCTGGAATGGATTGTTATAACTATTCAGCAACATTATATGGATGGGCAAATAATCCAAATACGCCTTCTTCAACTAGCCAGAATACAATCAGTTTAGGGGCACATCAAATAAAGTATACACCAAACATTGAAAATGAACGAAATTATTTAATTGATGAATTAGGGTGGGCTATAGAAGGAGATATATATGGTAATTGTGTGTTTTCTGTAGAGAATAAGCCTTTTATTACCGTATGGAAAACAGATTTATCAGGTGTGTCAAATAATAATGAAATTTATATTCCAGCTTTTGGAGAGTACAGCTATTCATGGGAAGAAGTTGGTAATTCTTCCAATAATGGTTCAGGTTCAACTGTAGGACCACATATTTTATCTTTTCCTCATGCAGGAACTTACAGGTTGAAAATAACCCCTATTGGTGAAAATCCATTTCATCATATAGAGTTTAATTATGATAGTGATAGAATGAAGTTGCAAACTATTGAACAATGGGGAGATATTGAATGGAGTTCTTTTGAAAATGCATTTTTTGGTTGTATTAATATGACAATTTCTACTACAGATATACCGAATTTGAATAATGTTACTAATATGTCTAATGCTTTTAAAGAAACATCTTTGACTACTATTCCTCATCTTGATTTATGGAATATGGCAGCTGTTGAGAATATGACGGGACTGTTTTATGATGCTGCTAATTTTAATCATTATATAGGTTCATGGGATACAAGTTCTGTTGAAAATATGTCATTTATGTTTAGAGGTGCGTTAAATTTTAATCAAGATATTGGTGCATGGGATGTGAGTAATGTAAATGATATGAGGGATATGTTTAATAAGGCAATCAGTTTTAATCATGAATTAGGTAGATGGGATGTGAGCAACGTGCGAGATATGAGTAACATGTTTTTGGGAACTATTGTTTTTAATACTCCTATTATGAATTGGGATGTGAGCAGCGTAGAGTCGATGTCTGGTATGTTTTATAATGCTGCTAATTTTAATCAAGATATTGGACCTTGGGATTTGATCAAGATAGAAACAATGGAAACGATGTTTAATAATTCTGGCATGGACTGCATGAATTATAGTAAAACTCTTAAAGAATGGTCTACAAAACCCGATTTACCAAATGGTATAATTTTAGGGGCAGGGGGTAAAGAGTATAGTGTAGAGATTACTAATGAGCGTGAGTATTTAATTGATGATTTAGGTTGGGAGATTAATGGAGATACCCTAGGAGATTGTTTATTATCTGAAGAGGTTTTACCTTTTATAACAGTATGGAGAGCAAATGAAGGTTTGAATTCACAGAATAATGAAATTCTAATCCCGGCTTATGGAGAATATACATATTCATGGATAGAAATAGGTAATCCTTCTAATTTTGGTTCTGGTGAAGCTATCGATAACCATATTATAACTTTTCCAAATGAAGGTAATTATAGGGTAAAAATGTTCCCAACAGGAAATAATCCTTTACATCAAATAAAATTTGATTACTTAACTACTGGAGATACTAGAAGAAAAATATTGGATGTAGAGCAATGGGGAGATGTAGAATGGTCCTCTTTTGAAAGAGCTTTTTTTGGATGTATTTTTTTGGAAGTCACTGCTTTAGATACACCTGATTTAAGTAATGTTACCAATATGTCTTATGCTTTTGCTAGATCTAATATAGTTACGATTCCTCATTTGAATGAATGGGATGTTAGCAATGTAGAAGATATGACTAGAATGTTTTGGTCATCGCTTTATTTCAATGAAAATATTGGTGACTGGGATGTTAGTAATGTGAAGATCATGAAAGAAATGTTTGATTCCGCTTTGGCCTTTAATCATGATATAGGTAATTGGGATGTGAGCAACGTAGAGAATATGGAACTTATGTTTAACTCTGCCGAGGTTTTTGATCAAGACATAAGTACTTGGGACGTTAGTAACGTTGAACTGATGAAAGGAATGTTTAAAAATGCAAAAGATTTTAATCAAAATATTAATTCATGGGATGTAAGTAATGTAAAAGATATGTCCGAGATGTTTAATAATGCATATCATTTTAATCAGAATGTAGATTCATGGGATGTAAGTAATGTTGAGAATATGTCTAACATGTTTAAAAGCGCGATAGAATTTAATCAGAATTTAAGTCTTTGGAATTTAAATAATTTACAAATGGCTGAAGATATGTTGTCTTTTAGTGCAATAGATTGTGAAAATTATAGTGCTACATTATATGGTTGGTCAGAAAATCCTAATACAGCTTCTGACATTACATTTAGAGCTTGGAACATGATGTATAGTTCGGATATTATTAGTGCAAGGAATTATTTAATTAATTATTTAAATTGGACAATAATTAATGATATTGAGGGTAATTGTACAATTTCTGACGAGTCTCAACCTTTTATAACTTTATGGGATACGTCTAATTCCGGAAATTCTGAATTAAATCAGATTCATATTCCAGCGAATGGGCAGTATACTTATTCTTGGCAAGAAATAAATAATCCTATTAATAAGGGAGAAGGAGAAGCGGATGGAATACATACAATAACTTTTCCTAATTATGGTGTTTATAGGTTAAAAATTACTCCATCCGGGGAGACTCCATTTCATCATATTGAATTTGATAATAGTGGAGATCGATTAAAATTAATAGAAATCGAGCAGTGGGGTGGTGTAGTATGGTCATCTTTTAAGAATGCTTTTTATGGATGTGCTAATATGGATGTGAATACACATGATAAACCGATTCTAGATAATGTTAATGATATGACTAATGCATTTAGTAATATTCATTCCGCTGTTATACCTTTTATTAATGAATGGGAAATTGAAGGTATACAGAATATGAAAGGAATGTTTAAAAATTCAGTAAACTTCAATCAAGATATTATTGATTGGAATGTTAGCAACGTGGAAAATATGGAAGGAATATTTTCAGGTGCATCAAGTTTTAATCAAGATTTAGGGAATTGGAATCTTAATGAGCTCGTAGTGTTAGATAATATGCTAGATAATTCTGGATTAGATTGTGAGAATTATAGCGCAACTTTATATGGTTGGGCAGAAAATTCTAATTCTCCAAGTAATATTGAATTTGGCGCAGAAGGAATGGAATATAGTTCTACTATTGAAGTTCAACGTGATTATCTAGTCAATGAGTTAAATTGGGATATACAAGGAGATACACAAGGTAGTTGTGTGCTATCTGTAGATGATTTCGACATGATTAATATTCAACTTTATCCAAATCCAGCTAATCAAAAGATATTTATCTTAGGACTGAAAGGAGAAAGCCAAATAAAAATTCATGATATAAATGGTCGTGTAATATTCAATACAAAAACATCACAATCTGAAATAATGCTTGATGTATCGATTCTAAATACCGGAGTTTATTTTGTAAATATTTCCGATGCAAATAACAACTCTATAACTAAGAAGTTAATTAAAAAGTAGAACAAAATAATGTATTTAAAATAATTCAGGCGCATCGTTCGAGGCGCCTGAATTATTTTAAATATTATACATTAAATTTCTTTATCTAAATTTAAAGAATGCTATAACTGCTCTAAAAATTTTATTCGTTTTTCTATAGGAGGGTGAGTACTAAAGAAACTGCTTATACTCTCCATCAAATTCATATTGTGGTTTCCATTTTTTGGAGGGCTATTATCGATAAACATTTCTTTGACATCTTGATTTGTAATCGATTCAATGTCTGAATTACCTGAAATTTTGCGTAGTGCCGAAGCAAGGGCCCAAGGTTTTCTAGTCATTTCTACTGCACCGCTATCGGCGAGGTATTCTCGTTTACGACTTAATGCTAATTTAAATACTACCGAAAGCAGATAGGCCATAAAAGCAATTATTATAATAATTATAATAGCACCACCACCGCTATCTTTATCATTTCTACGTCGACTTCGGCCAAGACTCCCATACCACAGAGAACGATAAGCTATTTGAGCTACAAATGAAAAAATTCCAACAAAAATGATGGAAACGACAAGCAATCGAACATCCTTATTTCGAATATGGGTGAGCTCATGTGCAATTACACCTTCTAGTTCTTCATCGTTCAATGTTTCAATAATACCAGTGGTTAATGTTACACTATAATTATCTTCTTTAATACCACTTGCAAAAGCATTCAGCGCAGGGCTATCGATAACACGTAGTTTTGGCATAGGCATTCCTACACTCATACATAAATTTTCGGTTAGGTTATAAACACGCTTATTATCACGTCGCTCCAATGTATGAGAGCCAGCGGCAAGATTAATCATTTTGCTATTAGCAAAGTATGCAATGACAAACCAAATCGCTACTCCAATAAGAACCATTGGGATTACTTCGATAAACATTTGCACACTCTCATCCCATTGAATCCCATAAGTTTTGTCTGCAGTAGCATATAGTGTAAACGCAAAAACGCCTGCTAATATTAAAGTGGGAAATGCCAGAAGCAAAAGAACGGACATATTGTTATTCCGATTGATTTGCTTCTGAAGTCCAATATACTTCATAGTTGTAAAGTTTTAATTTTAAAACTCCACTTCAGGTGCTTTGTCCATTTGTTGTCGTTGGTCTGTGCCTAAATCAAACATTGGTTGAACCGTAAAGCCAAACATTCCAGCAAAAATCACATTAGGAAATTTTTGAATAGCGATGTTTAATTCACGAGTAGCGGAGTTGAAGTAGCGACGAACCGAAGCCAATTTATTTTCTATATCCGACATCTCT
>JAJYTI010000051.1 GCA_021793135.1 Bacteroidota bacterium | reverse complement strand
AAAAAATATCGAATTTGTCTAATAGTCATATTGATGCAGTTTTTGCATTAATTAATTAAAAATAACTATTTTTCTAATAAACTTATCTCGTTTACTTTGTAAATATCCTTAACCACTATATTCTGTTATTATGGGTATTGAAAATTATCTTGCATTTACAATCGCCACGGCCATATTTGTAATAACACCAGGAATGGATACTATATTTGTTTTAAACAAAACATTGAGTGGCGGGAAAAAATCTGGCATCCATGCTTCACTTGGCGTAAGCACGGGGGTTCTGGTGCATACTTTATTAGCTAGTTTTGGTGTATCTTTGATATTAGCTCAATCTGCCATTGCACTAGATATTATCAAATATGCTGGTGCCATTTATCTATTTTATTTAGGAATTAAAAGTATAAGATTTGCATCTAAAATACATATTACTAATAAGCCACAAAAAAAAGAAAAAAGCAGTTATTGGTCTGGATTGGCAACAAATATTTTAAATCCGAAAGTTGCATTATTCTTTCTAGCCTTTTTTCCGCAGTTCATTCTTCCAGAGTATGTGAGCAGTCCTATACCTTTTATTCTATTAGGACTCACTTTTGCAGGTATGGGAGTCCTTTGGTGCATTACACTAAGTCTTTTTGCTGGAATATTTACTAATAAAATAAATCAAAAGCCAGATTCAAGTATCCGGATACAAAAGATTTGCGGATTGGTTTTTATTCTCATGGCTATTGCATTTGCATTTATGTAATGACCACAATTATTATTCATTTAACAATAAATTAAATCCTAAAAACTCTCTTTTTCAATCATCATTTATTAACTTATATAAAAATCAATTATATAATTATGAAAAAGAAAGTAGCACTTGTAGGAGCGAGTGGTTTTGTTGGTTCTAAGGTTTTATTAGAGCTTTCTAGACGTGGTCATTCTATTGTAGCAATTGCCAGAAATGTAAAAGCTATTGAAAAGTTGCCAAATGTTGAATGTTTGGCTATCGATGTAAACCAATTGGATAAACTTACAAAAGCTTTTGAAGGTTGTGATGCTGTAATTAGTGCTTTTAATGCTGGTTGGGACAATCCAAATATCTATGAAGATTACATGAATGGCGCACAACATATACAAGAAGCAGCAAATAGAGCTGGTGTTAAACGTTATATCTTTGTGGGTGGCGCTGGGAGTCTATATGTGGACAACAAGCAATTAGTCGATACAGAAGACTTCCCTTTAGATTTTAAACAAGGCGCACTTGCTGCTAGAGATTATCTAATAGATTTAAAATTGGATAAAAACTTAGAGTGGACTTTTTTTAGCCCTGCCATAGAAATGAACCAAGAAACCTCAGGAGAACGCAGAGGAAATTATCAAGTAAAAGAAAATACTCCTGTATATGATGATAGTATGCGTAGCATACTTTCTGTTGAAGATGCTGCTGTTGCTATAGTGGACGAATTAGAGCACAATAAACATATCCGAAAACAATTTACTGCTGGGTATTAACCTCAACACAAAAACTTTTAAAAAAGCGCTTGTTCCAATAAGAATAAGCGCTTTTTACTTTTATTTATTAATAGTCTGTAACGCATACAATGCAAAAGTTCCTAACCAATGACTTCCCATATAATGATCATCACTAATATTTTGCAATGAATGCTCTAAGTGCTCTATTGCTAAATTCTCTAAGTGAACATTATTATTTAAAGCTTGAGCAATTCCACTTAAACAAGTTGCACGACTAAAATTTAAACCATCTAAATGTACAAGATGGCCATCACTTCTATCTGTTACTTCTGCTGGAATTAATTCAAAATTTTTATTTTTTATTTTAGGTAAGAAATTATCTATCCAAATAGAAAAAGTACTTTTTGGCAATACTTTACTCATCAAATATGCTTCTTCTAAACATGGAGATAAAAAATCGTGTCCACTTGGCTCATAGGTTATCGGACAATTTTCATCCTTTTCGTATAAACGTTTCGCATGGGTTGATATTAATTCTTCAAATTCATTATTACCTATGCTTCTTGCATAATCTATCGAAAGCGATAAACCAAATGCCGTATTATCATGAGTACCTGTACGAATTGGGAAAGTAAGCTTAGGTAAATAAACTTCATATTTCTCTACTAATTCTTGTACTAATGGTTCTAAATATTCTGCCCATTTTTGTGCATCGGCATCCTCTGTCCATTCGGTTAACTCCTTTTGCAATGTAAATAGCCAAGCCCATCCATAAGTACGTTCAAAGTTAAGATTATTCTCATCACGGAAGAAAGCTAACTCAGTAGCCACATTCTCTTCTGTAATATGTTCATTTAATGTATTGCGAATAGCATTGTCACTATCTAATTCGGGAAATTCTTTAAGTAATTTCACAATTGACCAATACCCATGTACCGATGAATGCCAATCGAAACAACCATAGAATATAGGACGTAATTCTTTGGGAGTTTTTAAATCTTTTTCGCTACCAATAGTCTGTCCTAGTTTATTAGGATATTCCTGTACAATACAATTAATAGGCAATTCCAATATACGTTCTGCTTGCTTTAAATTTAATTCTGGTTTTTCCATTAGGGTAACTTCCTTATCAGATTTTACTTCTTTTTGCTCTTGACAGGCTACAAGAAATACAATGCTACTTAGCAATATTATTCGCTTCCACATACTACATTTTGTTTTATACTAAAATACTTAATTAAATATTAAGAGTAAGAATTTCTTTAAATAATTCAATTAACTTATCTATGGTTAATGTATTTAAAAGCAAAAGCCACCCCTCATTGGGATGGCTTTTGAATTTAAAAATCAAACTATTTTATTTCCAATCAAACTGATATGTTGCTCCTAACATAAATTGAATGTCTTGCATAGGATATGCATACCACTTTTGATATTTTCCAGCAATAAGGTTCTCACCTTTAGCAAAGAAACTCAATTGTGGAGTTAGTTGATAAGACACTTCTAGATTGATATCAGTATAGGATTTAAGTTTTACAGTTTCGTATGTTGCAGGTTGGGTGATTGTTCCAGGTTTGAAAACGCGATCTTTGCGTTCTCCAACAAAGAAAATAGATCCTCGCGTATAAATCTTATCCGTTATCTTATAATTAGCAAAGAAACGAGCTTCTAAATCTGGTAAATTCCATGCTTCTGCTTCCCTCTTCGCACTATGATCATGATATGCAGCATGAATACCTAATTGTAGTTCATCGGATATATCACCGATGAATTCTCCTTCTAGAGTTAATGTTCTAACGTTGTCATACAACACATTGAAAGAATGAACTTTCTCATATCCTTTATCATACGTATTACTCAATTCATAATCATTTAAAGCATATAAGGCTTTATCATTCTCATTACCATAACTCACTTGGAACATATAGCCTATAATATTAGTAAACTTACCTTTAAGACCGGCAGTAGCTTTATAGGTAGTACTTGTTGGTTTTATAAATAAAGTTGGCGAAACAAATGGATTTCCTTCCTTTAAAGAATAGAAAGAATTATGCTCTAAACCACCTGTAGCACTAGCATATAATGTCATAAATTCATCTACTATCTTATATGAAGCATGAATATCTGGATATATTTTAAACTTAGTCTCGCTATCACTAGTATTATTTAATACATATCCTTTTGCTCCAATAGAAAATGACGCATTATTATCTACAAACGTCAAAGACGGATTAATTCCTGCGTGGAAAAAACCATAACTATTACCTTTTGAGTTAGAAGCATATTGTTTATTAAAGCTTCCATCCAGGTAAGCAATATCGGTTCCAATAAGGATATTCATACCCTCAAAAGGAATAATGAACTCTGGATTTGTATGTAACCAAATTTCAGACGAGGAATGAGAATCGGTTAATAATCGGAAATCAATATCAGCTTGTCTAAAGAAGCTGTTTTTCACAAAGAATGAGGCTCCTAAATATGGACTTAAATAAGATTGGTTATTTCCTTTAAATAGCGATTCTGGATTTGACAAAACTGGTTTGGGTGTTGGCATTCCATACCAATTGTATAATTGATGTTCAACGCCTCCACGAACACCTAAATCCCAATTTTGCCCTTTGGTTGTATATTCTAAGTCTAAGTTTGTTCGATAATACTTATCATCGATTTCTACTCCTTTTATCCCTCCTTGAGATGAATTATGCTGTAAAAAAACAGAGAAATCATCATTCTGGCCTATCTCTAGATTAGTAAAAAACTCCGCATGAGCACGGGTATAATTCCCAAAACCTAAACGAGCATAACTATCAAAGAACTTAGGTTTACGGGCTCTTTTTAAATTGGCAGCTGCTCCTTTTTCTGGTTGGAATGTAGAGGCAACTGGCACCGAGTAAATCGAATAATTTACTGTTTTTCTTTCTGCATCTTGAATATCGGACACATCTGGCCTAGCCCCTACTTTATTAGACTTAGAAATACTTGGTTTATAAGACTGAACAATGTTTACCACCTCTGTTCCAAGATTTTCTTTTTGTTCTTTTTCCTCTTCTTCTTGGGCGTGCATGCTCCATGAAGTCATACACAATACCCCTAAGCTTAATAACAACTTACCGGATATAAAGGACCAAGGAAATTTACGTGCCGTAGTTTTCATATGTATATTTGGTGTTCTTAGCATTTTACTTTGTGTTTTATGAGCATAAATAAGCTTATTCATCTTCATTGCTTATTGAAGCGTTAGTTTTTGCTTCTTCATCTTTAATTTGCTTAAGCAGTTTATTTGCTTCTGTCACAATCTCTGGATAATCCTTAAAGTTATCTTCTACACTCGTTAGAATGTAAGTTGCTTGGTATGCATCTTCTAAAGCGTAAAAGTTTTGTGCCATAATGATAAGTCCTTTAGCTCCAAATTCTTTATATCCAGAATAATCTTTAGCTAGTCTTTGCACTAATTCATTAGACTCTTTATATAGACCTTCTTTATTTTTGAAATACGCATCATAATATAAAGCCTCTGCGGCGAGTTTTCCTGTAGCTATTTCTGCTACTCGGGCATATGCTTCTTTGGCTTTTTGTTCATTTCCTGTTTTCATTGCAGAACGTGCTTCAATTATAATAGCATCACTTTTTACACGATCACTAATATCGGACATCTCTAGAACTTCTGTAGCCGCAGCCACTGCTTTAGAATAATCCTCTAATTCGTAATAGGCTTTCATACTATTGGTTTTAGCAAAAACCTTATTTTCTTCATAACTCGCATGTTGTTCTAATTTCTCCAGATTACTAATAGCGTTCTTGTAATCCTTACGAGATAGATATATTTCTGAAATTCGTGCTAATGCTGGCTCCATAAATTCATTATTAGCAACTTTTGCCACACTTTCATAATGCGGTAAGGCATCATCTTTTTTATCTTCTGCGTAATATAACTGACCTAGATAGAAGTTTGCTTTTAAAGTATGGATTCCATTCGGGAATTTCTTTAAGTAATCGTTCAAGCGTTGGTTAGCCAATTTTGCATCGCTTTCTAAGTATGGTTTCTCTGCTGCTTGGAAAGTGGCATGATCAAGCTCTGCATCTTCTACCTCAACAAAATCTAAACTTTTTGTCCATTGAGCATAAGCATCTACTTGTCCTTTATCTATATAAATCATTTTAGCAGATTGCACAGCCTGCATTGCTTCTGGTGTGGATGGATAATCACTAGCTACTTTTTTAAATACAGTAAGTGCTTCATCGGTTCGATTACTATTATCTAGGATTAATGCTTTTTTCAATAAAGTCATAGGAACAAAACGGCTACGTGGCGCTTCGTTTAATAATTTGTCGTACATCGCCAAGGCCCTAGTTTCTTCATCTAAATTTACATACGTATTTCCTAACTCATACATTGCATCGGCACGCAGACTAGAATTTGGATATTTATTAATAAAATCCTTTAATCCATCTACTTTTTGTGGGGTGCGATCTACAAAACCATAACTCATTGCTTTTTGGAATTCAGCATAGGCCATAGCTTGCACACCTCTATCTATTGCTTCGTTATAATTCTCCATAGCAGGCCAGTATTTACTGGTTACAAAATAGGAGTCTCCTAAACGTAAGAAAGCATCTGTCAACATATTTTTTGACACTCCAGATTGCTTTGTAAAATCTGTAAAGTGCGTTATAGCTTGTGAATAGTTATCTAATTGATATTCTGCATAACCTAAATTATATTTTATATTGGCATACTCTGGGGTGCTTTTTGCTCCAGGTAATTGCACATATTGTTTAAAACCAATTAAGGCATCAGAATATTTTTCTAATTGATAGTCTGCTTCGGCTTTCCAGAAGGTAGCACGTGCGGTAATTTCGGCATCACGTGGTTCGCTCAGTGATTTATCAAAAAATTTTATCGCTTCATTGAATTGATTTTGTTCAAATACTTCAACTCCTCGTAGAAAAGCTACTTTTTGATATGCTAGTTTATTTTCAAACTTTTTATTGTTTTCTAACAACTCCATTGCCTCTGCATAGTTCTTAGAACTTACATAAGAATCTATTAATAAATCCTGAAGCATAGAATTATTACTATTGTTTGGATACGCTTCTATAAAGGATAATAATACCGATGGTACACTTTGATAGCTATTTCCGATCTCGTAACTTAACTTAGCATAATTTAACCAAGCATCTTCTTTTATTTCTGCATTATAATCCATTTCTGAAGCATTCTTAAACGCATTTAATGCTTGTTGTTTTTGCTCCAATTTTAAATAAGATTCTGCTAAGTGATAAAATGCATTTTGGGCAATCGCATCTTTACCATCAATGATCTTATTGAATTCGTTTACTGCTTCTTGGTAATTACCTTGCTTATAATAAGCGTATCCTAATTGATAATAATCGGTATTATTCCAACGGCCATTTTTTCCTTCATATTGTTTTAAATAAGGAATAGCTTCTTGGTATTGTTCAAGATTAAAATAGCTCTCCCCGATAATCTTTGCCAATTCACTTTTATCACGACGATTTGCGGTAGGGAATTGCTCTAAACCAAATTCTAAAGCTTTCTCGAAGTCTCCTGTTTTAAAACTCATATCTGCTTGATAGTACGAAACTTCTTGTGCATACTGCTCTTCTGTTTCGACTACTTCGAAAAGTTCTTTTGCTTCGGTATAATCTTCTCCTTCGTAAGCTATGAACCCTAGGTAATAAGTAGCTTCAGATCCATAATCCTCCGTGTTTACTACGCGAGTAAAGTGTCGTTTTGCTTCATTATAGCGTTTTGCTTTAAAATATGCATATCCGTTATTGAAGTTATAACGATTAAGCTCTGCACCTGAAAGGTTACGTTCGTCTACTTTATCATACCAATTACGTGCTTGGTTATAATTTCCTGAATCAAAATAGTAATTAGCTACATTTAAATAGGCACCATTACGTTTTAAACTCGTCGGATAAGTTTGTACAAAATCTTCCATTAGCCTATCGGCATTCGGCTGTTGTAAACGTACCGCACTATATGCTATATAGTAAGCGCAATCGGCAGCTATGCTCTCATCATCGGTGCTTTCCATTAAGCTTTTGAATCGCATTTGTGCTGCTTGGTATTGATTTTTGTCAAAGAGTTCTACTGCATCTTGATAACGAGAAATATCGCTATTAAGCCCTTCGGTATGTTGGGCGGATGCCATAAAAGAAAAAAGTAGAACAAAATACAAGGTTACAAGGTTCTTTCGCATCAAGTATATTATTTTTTTTATGAAGGTAAATATATTGCTTTAATTGCCAAGGTATCTATAAGACATGTTAGATTTTTGTTATAATAGCACAAAACTACAACACTTCCCATCGATTTTAAGCATTTATATTAAAACGAGTAAAAAAGAACTTTGGTATAACCACACCCAAAAGGATATCTGTATACTTACTTTAAAAAAATATTGTACTTTTAGACAAAACAAAACCTATTATTATGCGTTTTCTATATGTTTTAAGCTTTCTTCTAATAGGATCTGGATTGATAAGTTGTAGTGCATATGCACAGAAATCAAGTTTTTCTAATCTTATAGAAAAAAATGGGAAGATTGGTATTGGCACAAATAATCCAGATGCATTGCTTACTGTAAAAGGTGATATTCACGCCCAAGAAGTAGTAATAGATTTAAAAGGAGCTGTAGCACCAGATTATGTGTTTGAAGATTATTTTCATGGTAAATCGAATTCCAATCCTGAATATCGTAGATTAACCTTGAAAGAAACGGAAATATATCTTGCAGAAAACCTCCATTTACCTGGAATTCCTTCTGCTGAATCTATGCAAGAAAACGGTATAGATTTGGTACAGCAAAATTTAATGCTTTTAGAGAAAATCGAAGAGCTAACTCTTTATCTTCTTGAACAACAAAAAGAGTTGGATAGCTTAAAAGAAAAAATCGAAGAACTTAACAACTAAATAATTACTTTTACACAAAATCAAGCCTATGCCACAAAGTGTATTATATTTAAAAGATGCCTCTGTATATCAACAAGACAACTTAATTCTATCGGAAGTAAATATTAATATCGATAAAGGAGAATTTGTATATCTAATCGGGAAAACTGGAAGTGGTAAAAGTAGTTTTATGAAAACGCTTTACGCTGATTTACCTCTTAAAAAAGGTGAAGGTAGTATCGTTGGCTTTGATTTAGAGAAATTAAAAGAAAAGGATATCCCCTACTTACGTAGAAAGCTTGGAGTAGTTTTTCAAGATTTTCAATTATTACCTGATAGAAATGTACAGGCTAATTTAGCCTTTGTATTAAAAGCCACTGGTTGGAAAGATAAATCCGAGATGGAGCAACGTATAGAAGAAGTGCTTAATAAAGTTGGCATGCATACTAAAGCTTTTAAATTCCCACACCAACTTTCTGGTGGAGAACAACAGAGAGTAGCCATTGCACGAGCATTACTTAATGAGCCTGAACTTATCTTAGCCGATGAGCCTACTGGAAATCTCGACCCACAAACAAGTATAGAAGTTATGGAAGTTCTACAAGAAATTAATCGCAATGGTAACACCATATTAATGGCTACGCACGATTATGCATTGTTATTACAATATCCATCCAAAACACTTAAAGTAGAAGATAACCAACTGTTTGAAGTGGAACAAAGAGGATAAACTATTTTTCAACTATTGAAGAGTCGCGTAATTGCATATCACAATCTGAGCTAATACTAGGATTTATTAGTAAATGCATCTTCGAATCCTTATTCGGTTTTAAAATTGTTCCAGGTTTTAAAACTATAGATTGTTTTGCCACAAGATTTAAATTTGCTTCTTTTTCAAAAGTAATATTTTGCAGTTGCACTTCTTTTGAAAGTGTGGTAAGTTTAAAATTCCAACGATCAAAATATTGATTCTTCACCTCTGTTATTTCATCCTCGTTATATAATTGATATACCATTTTTATAGCATCACCAGTATTTAATGCTCCAGCTCCATAATGCCCAAAATAAGGTTTATTAGCTTCGATATGGTCTATATTTGTTGCACTTAATTTAAGTATAGTTTCTACCTCAGTATGTGGCAAACAAGGATATAAAGAAAACATTAAACCAACCGTTCCGCTCACTAAGGGCGTAGAGCCTGAAGTAGTATTATATTTAGCCATATTCAACTCCTTTTTTGTATGATAATCAGCATATAAAAAAAGTCCAACCGATGGGGCCAAAATATCTATTTCCGGATTTAAATTCGCAATACTAATGGGATAAATCCTTGGTGCTTTTTTTATATCGCGATCTTCAAACCCCATTGTTCTTCCTACATAGTATCTAATATTCTCCGCATATGGACTACCACTTTCTTCATATTGAATATTAGTCGATGGCTCTGGATACCGATGCATAACACCAGAAACTGAAATAACATTATCATATGATGCGGGATAATACAAAACCTCTCCTTGTGTTTCTGACCAACTTGGATTATGGCCCGCCGCGACAATTATAGTTCCATTATTGTAAATTTCATTTATAACCTCTTGAGCAGTTTCATAATATGTCCTTGTTCCAAAGCTACAATTTATCACTTTTGCTCCTTGCTGGGACAACTCAAGGAGGTTTTTATAATTCTTTAAATCGGAATAATTTGTTGCCAATATTCCACAATCATAACACACTCCCGGAACACCATAACCATTATCACCTTGTGCTGCAGCTAAAGACGCAGTTGTGTAGCCATGGCCTTTACTAATTGTAGATGCACGTAATCGTTTAGACTTCCCTTTAAACTCGGGATCATTTACATCAAATTCACCATCGGCAATACCTATTAAAATCTTTGGATTTCCCGTAGTATAATACCATGCCTTAGGAGCATCGATAAAGTCGAGATAATCTAGATTTAAATTAAATCCTTGATTTCCTCCAATTGTACTCGTTAAACCATAATCATTGGGTTCAAAGATCTTTTTATCTTTTTCTAAAATATGCTCTCCTCCTTCAAATAAGTCACTATGCTTTATTAATAAATCATCCATTAAAAGTTTTGAATCGGAAATAACAAAATACGTGCGTTTTAAAAATGGCCCAACCGCATTTCTATACGTTTTTTTAAAAGCTTTAATTTGATACTTATTTAATGTAGATGCTAACTTTTTGTCCTCTCCAGTATAATTTAAATGTCCATTCTGCTCTTCAAAATTTAAATTCACACTCTCTTCATGAACACGGATATAAAACCAAGATTCTTCTTGAGCTAAGACGGAAAAGTTGAATGAAAAGATTATTAATAATACTAAATTACGCATAAACATATTTTTATCTTTACTAAAATACATAAATAGATTATTAATTGATATCATATCCTTGATTTTGGATAGTAGTAAACACAAAAAGTTTATATTTGTTTTTGAAGAATTAGGATATGCTTTCAATATTAATCCCAGTATATAATTACGATATCACAGAGCTTGTACTACGTATACATAAGGAAGCAAAAAAATTAAATATTCCCTTTGAAATAAGAATATTAGATGATTGTTCTCCATCTATTAAAATTGAAAAAAGTGACTTTAATAGATCCGATCAAATTATCTATGAGCGTAGCTCTCAGAATTTGGGTAGAACAGCAACTCGTCAAAATCTAGCATTGAAAGCTAAATATAATCGCTTACTATTTCTAGATGCCGATGTGATGCCAGTAAAAAAAGATTTTATCGCTACTTTTCTAAAACAAAATCAAGAATACGATATAATTATTGGTGGAACACAATATTCATCTACTTGTCCAGATTCAAAATATAGTTTACGATGGAAATTTGGTGTAAAAAGAGAAAGCAAAAACACAAAACAACGAAATAAAAAACCATACCTAAGTATTATATCACAATGTTTGTTTATCGATAAAAAAGTATTTTTAAAAGTCAATAAGAATTTAAAAAATAGATACGGTATGGATATTCTTTTTTCTTACATGATAAAAAACGCTAAGTTATCGGTATTACACATCAATAATCCTATTTATCATTTAGGTTTAGAAACTAATGAGGTGTTTCTTCCGAAATCACTAAGAGCAATAGACACACTAATTGCATTAGAAAAAGATAGAAGTATTCCCAATAATTATTCTAGTTTACAAAAAGCTTATATCAAGCTTAAAAAGAGTAGATTACAAAAACCTATGGAGGTTCTTCTTCTTCGAATGAAATCATCTATGGAAGTCAATTTAACATCGGATAATCCTAGATTATTATATTTCGATTTATATCGATTATTATATTATTTAGAGCAGAAGAAATGAAAATAAAACCAAACATATCGGTTGCGATTGCAGTTTATAATAAAGAAAAGCAAATTTTATCGACCTTAGAAAGCGTTCTAAAACAAACCTATCCTCCTTCAGAAATAATTATTGTAAACGATGGTTCAACGGATAATAGTGAAAAGGTAATT
>JAJYTI010000050.1 GCA_021793135.1 Bacteroidota bacterium | reverse complement strand
CGATCTTTGTCGGCTGTAATCTTTTCTTCATGAAGCATAACTATTCGTTCACCTAGCGCCATTGCAAAGAATAATGCTTGAATTAGTATACCTAATTCGAAATATGCTGATGAAGATAAATCTCCAATTAAATGAAAAGGTAATGGAAAGTTTACATAACGAAAACTAGCAATTAATGCTCCGAGTAAATAAGTTAAACTTCCAGTTATAAAATAAAATTTTATTGAGGAGTCAATCGATTTATAAATCCAAATGATTCCAAAAACTACAGCCGGGAATAGTGTAATTCTAGCCATTATAAATAGATTTAATATATAAGGCTGAAGGAGAGAATATAGAATAAAATATAAACCAGAATATACGAAGGAGCCATAAGCTAATATAGTTAGAAATTTATTCAGTTTGATATTGTTATCGGCAGTTTCCATAAGACGTTGTGCGAAAAGCACATAGAAAGCAAAGGATGTTAACGTCGTAGGTTCTGTTAGTCGTGTGTTACTTCTAAATAGATTAAAGAGCTTAGAATTTGTTTCTGGAAAAGAAGTTAAAGTAGATAAACAATAGATAAGAATGAAAAATAAAAATAAGGTGTAAAATAGATAAATCTTTTCTTTGGTTTTTAAGTATAAGAAAAATATAAAACACATTAACACACTTGTAGCTCCCCAGAAAAATAGTTCTATCATATCAGAATTTGGTAGGATTTCAAGAAACTCTATAGTATTTATGGAATAGTGATATAACAATTTTTTGCTTTTCGAATTTGTAACTGTTAAATCTAATCAATAAATGGCTGTTTATTTATTTCACTTAGTATTTAAGGAATATAAATTAGTATTCGTAGTTGTTCGTGTAGAATTGTTGACTTTTCTTCTTATTGGACGAATAATAATCGAAATTATTATAATACTCATTCGCTATTTTACAGTTGTTAATTATTAAAGTTATTTGATGCTAGAATAATAAAAATAAAATTTTATGAAAAAAGTTACGATTGTAAAGGCATTGTTTGTGTTTACCTTTTTTATGTTAAGTGTTAATCTACATGCTCAGGAAGGTTTCCACAAAATTAATGTAGGAGCAGATTTAGCAATTCCAGTAGGAGATTTTGGAGACGTCTCCTCTATAGGTTTCGGTGCATCTGGTAAAGTTTATTATGGATTAAGTAATGAAATGAATATTACAGGACTCATAGGTTATCAACACTTCCCTTATAAAGAATCTGAAATTAGCGGAGGGGTTAATATTATTCCTTTAATGTTTGGTTTTGATTATGATTTTGGTGGATTTTATCTTGAACCAAGATTAGGATTGAACTTTACAAGTGTAAAAGTTTCATTTATGGGTTATTCTGATACTGTTTCAGAAACCAAATTTGGTTTAGGACTAGGTGGTGGTTATCGCATTACCGATTGGGATATAAGTGCTCATTATAACATAATAGAACACTTAAACTACTTAGGTCTACGTGTTGCTTATAGTTTCGATTTATAAGTTAAATTTAAAAATTAGAAATCATGTCAAATTTTATTAAAAATAATATTTTACTCATTGCATTAGTTTTTTTCTTATTAGTAACTACCAGTGGATGTTCGAGCGATGATAATTCATCATCTATTCCAGATCCAGGAGGAACGATTGGGAACACTTCCGTTACAATGAAAGTTAATGGACAAAATTGGAGCACAAATCAAGCCTTTGCTTATACCATTCCAGCAAGTGAAGCAGAGGACGAGGATGAATTTTCTATACAAGATGGATATCTTGTCTATATTCATGCAACTCGAACAGTTGATGACACTGAGGAAGGTGATGAGGGAGAAACATTAGGGTTATACCTACATGTATCTGAAAGTCAGTTTGAAAATCCCAAAGGTAATTATAATATGGGTGCCAATGGGATTGAAAATCAAGGAGAGGCAGCAGCATTATACTTAGATTATATAAACAATATTTATTATGGTTCTGGTGATGTATATGGCGAATCCAATGTTTTTGGTTCCATAAATGTTACTGATTTTAAAATAGGTAAACAATATGTGTATGGTGATGGTTATCTAGAATTATCAGGAACTTTCGAAATGGATATGTATGGCGCGAATTATATTACTGGTGAGGATGAACTCATTCAAATTAGAGACGGAAAATTTAAAGTATACCATTCCATCTTGTACGAATAATGAATAATCCAATCTCCCTTTTACAAAAAAATAATTACACTAGTTCTTATTGGTTTTAGCAATTTTTAAACATAAATCAACTACACAAAACTTGAAGGTTGAATTTGAATTTAATTTATATATAGAGAATCGATTTCTATCTATACAGAAGTTGTTGAGAAAGTAGAAGTGATAAAATTACTCAAATGAATATTGGATTTCAGTTTGAAGTATATCTAGCAATTGGATCATTATCAACTTTTTTATTAAAGAAAATAATATTAAGAAAGACCTCTTAATCAACATGTTTAATTATTGATAATTATATAGGAAAGTGCTTTATGATAAAAGTAGTAGAAGGTGATTGATTGATTTTTTTTTCAGCACCCTAACAGATAATACTTGTTTAAGTAGGAGGTTGAAAAATCTCATTAATTATAATCTAATATAATACATTATGAAAAATGTAATACAAAAATCATGGTTTCTCTTAGTCTTATTGTTAGGCATTAGTCTAGCCATACCTAATAATTGTCAAGCTCAAATATTAAAAGGCTTTGGAAAAAAGGTAGAAGACAAAGTAAAGAGAAAAGTTGAAGAAAAAGCAGATCGTCATGTTGATAAAACAATCAACACTGCTGACAAAAAAACAGATGAGTCTATTGAAGGAGTCGTAAAAGAAAATAAGAAAAGTCAGAAAAAAGAAAATAAGCCAACTAAAACAACGCCTAAAAAGCTGCCTCCAAATTATGAAGGAGAAATTGCTGTTAGAAAAGATCAAGCGATGTCTTTATCAAAATCTAATATGTGTTCTGATTTTATGTGGTTTAAAAAAGGAAGTTATTATGAATATAAAACCAAAACTAGAGGAGAGTCTAAAACTCAAACAACTAGTATGTTGGTTAAAGATGTTTTGAATAATAACGGGAACGTTGTTTCTGAACTTCTTTTTAATGAAAGTGTAAGTGGACAAGAAATAGAAATTCCTGTACAATATGTTTGCGAGGGAGATAATATCTATATGGATATGACCGCTATGTTCGAAAGGATATTGCAATATACGCAAGGTCAGTCTGGTATGTCGGAAAACCGTGAATTAGCCGATGCGATTGAAAATACTACGATAAATGTGGATGATGGATTTACCATGATTCCAAAAAACCTTTATAAAGGTATGACATTACCAGATGCTTCTTTCTCAATGACCACCAATACCATGGGAGTGAAAATGGATGTTAATAGCTACGTTTATGATAGAGTAGTAGTTGGTAAAGAAACTGTCCATACTGATGTTGGTGTATTTGAGTGCATGAAGATTCGGTCGCATAATAAAGTGGAGTTAAATGTAATGGGAATGAATCAAAAACCAATAGAATCTATTGATTATCTATGGTTAGCTCCTGAAATAGGAATGATTAAACAGGAAACTTTTATAGAGGGTACATTGGACTCAAGTATTCAACTGACTCAGATTAATAGATGAAATTTTCCTAATCCATTAGTATTAGAATAGTAATAGTTTTGACAATATAAGGTATGCTTTAAACAATAACATTATGATTTGTTTTTTGATTGATTGTTTGCATTCACATTGTTTTTAGTATACCTTTTTTATTTAAATTAAACTGTAAAGAATGTAATTGGCATATATCCCATTTTATTGAATAAACTAATTTCAATGACTTGCTTTGAAAAAAATCTCAATGTGAATAATTGGGTAGACGCTTGTATATTACAAATCGCGAATTAGCATAAGCCAATTCGCGATTTGTGATTTATATTAAATAATTAGATTATTTATTTTCTAACCATTCTCTTGCATTTGTAAATGCTTCTAACCAAGGTGTAACTTCATCATTCTTACGGTCTTCTGGGTAGTATGACCAGTTCCAAGGGAAGATGCTACGCTCTAAGTGAGGCATCATAGCTAAGTGTCGACCAGATCGATCGGCTAGCATTGCAGTTTTGTATTGGCTTCCATTAGGGTTAGCAGGGTATGCATCGTATGTATATTTACCTACAATATTGTAATGCGACTCCTCTTTAGGGAATTCAAAACGTCCTTCACCATGTGAAATCCAAATTCCTAAGCTACTTCCAGACAAACTTTTTAACATTACGGAGTTGTTCTCAGGAATATCCACCGATGTGAAACTACTTTCAAATCTACCACTTTCGTTATTTACCATTTTTGGCTTTTCGTCGTCTTCTGGATTGATTAAGCCTAATTCTAGGAATAATTGACAACCATTACAAACTCCTAAAGAAAGAGTATCTTCTCTATCGAAGAAATTACGTAATGCTTGATTTGCCTTTTTATTGTATTTAAATGTTCCAGCCCAACCTTTGGCACTTCCCAGTACATCACTATTAGAGAAACCACCTACAGCAGCTAAGAACTGAATGTCTTCTAATGTTTCTCTGCCTTCCATAAGGTCGGTCATGTGTACGTCTTTTACATCAAAACCAGCTTGGTAAAGAGCATTTGCCATTTCACGTTCACTATTGCTTCCTTTTTCACGGATAATAGCTGCTTTAATTTTTCTAGAAGTTGGCATTTCAGGTCTTTTACCTGTAAATCCAGTTGGGAAAATAGTTTTTATTGGTTGTTGATCAAAGTTAGTATATCGCTCTTTAGCTTTTTCTGTACCACTTTG
The DNA here is from genome assembly GCA_021793135.1 of Bacteroidota bacterium. Lineage (GTDB taxonomy): Bacteria > Bacteroidota > Bacteroidia > Flavobacteriales > Flavobacteriaceae > JAJYTI01. The sequence goes on along the minus strand of JAJYTI010000050.1, from coordinate 7,530 downwards.
CTCACAATCTAATAGATAAGAAGTGTAAGCCCATTTTTTACGTAATTCACTTACTTTCCAAGTAATATTTTGATCGTTGTGTTTTAATTGGAATTGGTTTGCTTCTGCAAGTGTACCTATTTTATGGAAATGAACTCCATCAGCATTTAATAAGCTTTCTAGTTCACTATCGTTTGTAGTCTGAATTACAACAGCGCTATTTTCAGCAAACAATATTTTAATTAAGTCTTCTTCTTCAAAAGTATCAAGCTGGAATGAAGCACCGATGTTGCTGTCAGCAAAACACATTTCTAAAAGTGTAGTTATCAATCCACCAGAGCCTATATCGTGTCCTGCAGCAATTAAATCTGCATCTATAGCTTTTTGTATGGCTTCAAATGCTTTGCTTACATAGGTTGCACTTTTCACAGTAGGAGCTTCCTTACCGATTGCATTTCTGGTTTGTGCAAAAGAAGAACCTCCAAGTTTAAATTGATCTTGAGAGAAATCAATATAATAGATGCTCTGAGCATTTTGTTTTAATGTAGGTTCTACGACTTTACGTATATCCTTACAATGTGCAGCCGCAGTGATAATTACTGTTCCAGGAGCAACTACTTCTTTGTCGTCATATTTTTGTGTCATAGACAACGAGTCTTTCCCTGTGGGTACATTAATTCCTAAAGCAATAGAGAAGTCTGATACGGCCTCTACAGCTTTGTATAGTCTAGCATCTTCTCCAGGGTTATTACATGGCCACATCCAGTTTGCAGATAGAGAAACTCCTTTTAGTCCTTCTGCTAGAGGGGCCCAAACAATATTGGTTAGAGATTCTGTAATCGCATTTTTAGAACCAGCCGCAGGATCGATTAATGCGGTAAGAGGAGAGTGCCCAACGGAGCTAGCTATTCCTTCTTTACCGTTATAATCTAATGCCATAACTCCACAGTTGTTCAATGGAAGTTGTAATGGACCAGTAACTTGCTGTTTAGCAACTTTACCGCTTACCGATCTATCTGTTTTATTAATGATCCAATCTTTACTTCCAACTGCTTCTAGTTGTAATACTTCTTCTAAATAAGTACGAAGTTCGCTAGCGGAATATTCAGGATTTTTATAGGTATGAGATATCGTTTTATCTTTCATTATGGTGGTAGGCGAGCTGCCGAATAAATCCATAAGTGCAAAATCTACTGGTTTTTCACCTGTTTTTTCGCTTTTGAAAGAGAAGCGCATATCGTCGGTTACTTCTCCTACAACATACATAGGTGCTTGCTCTCTTGCAGCTGTGCGTTGTAATATTTCTAAATCATCTTTAGAAATTACCAATCCCATTCGCTCTTGCGATTCGTTTCCGATAATTTCTTTTGCAGATAAAGTTTTATCACCTACTGGCAATTTATCTAAATTGATTTTTCCTCCTGTTTCTTCTACTAATTCGCTTAAGCAATTTAAGTGTCCTCCTGCACCATGGTCGTGAATAGAAACAATTGGGTTTTCACTTCGTTCTACCATTGCACGAATTGCGTTGGCTACACGTTTTTGCATTTCAGGATTGGAACGTTGTACTGCATTAAGTTCGATACCTTCGGAGAACTCACCAGTATCGGCAGAAGATACTGCTGCACCTCCCATACCTATACGATAGTTGTCACCACCCATTACTACAATTTGATCTCCTTTTTTAGGAGTATGTTTTAAAGCATGTTCTTTTTTTCCAAAACCAATTCCACCTGCCATCATGATTACTTTATCATAACCAAGTTTACGGCCATTTTCTTCGTGTTCAAAAGTTAATATTGAACCAGAGATTACAGGTTGACCGAATTTGTTTCCAAAGTCTGCAGCACCATCACTAGCTTTAATCAAAATATCTAAGGGAGTTTGATAAAGCCATTTTCTCTCTTCCATTCCTTTTTCCCATGGACGATTTGCGTCTTTAAGTCTAGAATATGCAGTCATATACACTGCAGATCCAGCTAAAGGTATAGAGCCTCGACCACCAGCTAAACGGTCACGAACTTCACCACCACTTCCTGTTCCAGCTCCGTTAAATGGCTCAACAGTAGTAGGGAAGTTATGAGTTTCGGCTTTCAAGGAAAGCACACTGTCAAATTCTGTGGTTTTATAAAAGTCTGGTTTATCTTCCGATTGTGGGGCAAATTGAGTTACTTTTGGACCTTTGAAGAATGCAACGTTATCTTTATAAGCAGAAACTACACCATTTGGATTTTCTGCAGTTGTCTTCTTAATTAATTTAAATAAAGAGCTAGGCATTTGCTCTCCGTCAATTTCAAATATTCCATTGAATATTTTATGGCGACAGTGCTCACTATTTACTTGACTAAATCCAAAAACTTCGCTGTCGGTTAGTTTTCTTCCTAATTTCTTTGATAAAGATTCTAGGTAAGCTACTTCTTCTTCGTTCATAGCTAAACCTTCTTTTTCATTATATGCAGCGATATCTTCGATATGCTGAATAGGTTCACGCTGGATATCAACTTTAAATATATCCTGATTTAAACTTGGATATACTACATAGAACATCGGATCGAAATCTGGAGAATGCTGATCGCCATGTTGTAACATTTCGATACGACGAATTCCTTCTATTCCCATATTTTGAGTAATCTCAACCGCATTAGTACTCCAAGGAGTAACCATGGTTGCTCGAGTTCCAAAATAAGTGTTATTAATATCTGTTGTGTTTAAGTGTGGTTGATTTCCAAATAGCCATTCTAACTTTTGAATATCCTCTTGACTAAGAGTAGAACCGGTATCTACAGCGTAGATTAATGATTGTGTGTCGCCAAAAAAATGAATCATCTTTTTTGTGTTTATGTGAGCGGTTTTTAAGTGTCGCAAAGTTAGTTAATTTGTGTGATTTTAGAAGTGTTAAATTCTTGAAAATTTACTATTGAAAGGGATCGAAAAACTTTAATGAAAAAATGCAATATCTATTTGTATATATAACGTTTGTAATTAGTGAATTATAAAAAACCAAAGCCTGCTTCGAAGCAGGCTTTGGTTATAAAATAGGTTAAGAAAGTATATAACTTATTTTACAATAACTTGTTTGTTTACCGAGTTATTCCCTTCTTTAATATTTAAAATATAAGTTCCAGAAGATAACTCTCTAACAGGAATTGCTTTTTTAGTTTCGTTTTTCATGGTGTTATTAAGTACTTCTTGACCTGTTATGCTATATAAAGTATAGCTGTAATTAGGATTTTCTGTACTTGTTTCTACCCAAATTGTTTCTGTAGCAGGATTTGGATAAATGCTAATGCTCTCATGCCATTCGTGTTTTGGCACGTCAAGAGTTCCCCATCTGTCTTCTGCTGGCGTTCCACCCCAAAGTATAGTTGCTAAGCGTGGGTTGTCGATAAATGGATTTCGGTTGCCATATACATCTTCTAAACGATCGTTTCGTTGCGTTTCTAAATAACTTACTGGATCTTCGGCATTCCATTCTAGGAATAACTCAAGCATATCGTTATCATCCATTGTATCGCCTTGTCCTACAAAAGTAGGAAGACAACGGTCTCCATAACGCACATACATATACATCATCATACGTGCAATGTCTCCTTTAAACTCATCGCCAGGATACCATACGTTTTCTCCTTGTACTACAACCACACCAGCAGTTCCAGAACCAGGACCAAAACGGTAGTTCACTCGGTTTAAGTTCATTTGTTGATCACAAGCACGAATGTTATGTGGGTCAGCAACGATTCCTGTGTAATTGTTATTGGTATTTCCCATTCCAGGATTAGCTAAACTTCTTGGGAATACGTGCTCACGGTTATATTCACAATGTTGTCCACCCCAACCTGTTTTTAATCGGGTATAGTCGGTAGTACAGTTATTATCGTCATCGTCGTAACCATAAAGTAAAACAACTTTACTACTGTCGTGTTCATATTCATCCACTACGTCATATCTCAATAAATCACGAGCATCACCATAATTAAAAGAAGTATTGTAATTTTCTAGTTTGGTTTGTAATGCATCATATAGTTGTTCTGGTGGTAGAGTGAAGTCGATACCATCATAATAAGGTTCTTGTGCATAAACTCCTAATGTGATAAAAGAAAGTAATAAAAAATAGATCTTTTTCATAATTATAATTTTTGCAATAAAGCCATATAAAAACCATCAAATCCTGACTGACTTGGACTAACAGCTTTATCTTTAATTAATTTAAAATTTTGTCCTGCTTCACTTTTAAGAAAGGTAGCAATTTGTTCTTGATTTTCCGAAGGGAGAATCGAACAAGTAGCATAAACCATTTTCCCACCATTTTTGACAATAGCAGAATAACTTTGCAGTATTTCTTGTTGTGTTTCTCTAATTTCATTTAAAAATTCAGGACTCAATTTCCATTTAGAATCTGGATTTCTTTTTAAAACGCCTATACCAGTACATGGTGCATCTAGAAGAAGTCTATCGGCTTGTCCATGAAGTTTTTTAATAACTTTATTATTCTCTATCAAGCGTGTTTCTATATTGTGTGCTTTGTTTCTTTTGGCACGGCGCTTAAGTTCACGAAGTTTACTTTCGTAAATGTCTAAAGAAATAACCTGGCCTTTATTTTCCATATGTGCAGCAATATGTAAGGACTTTCCGCCTGCACCTGCACATGCATCTACCACACGCATTCCTGGTTTTACATCGAGGAATGGCGCTACTAGTTGTGAAGAGGCATCTTGAACTTCGAATAATCCATCTTTAAATGCTTTAGTGCTAAAAACATTAGCGCGTTCAATAAGCTTTAATGCATCTGGATATCCTTTTATAGTTTCAGTTTCTATTCCTTCTTCTCTTAAAGCGTTCTGTGCTTTAGAAATAGAGGTTAAGAGTGTATTTACTCTTAATATAACATCGGCTTGTTCGTTTAATGCAGCTATTTCTGCATCCCATTTTTTTCCGAGTTCTTTTTCACCAACTTCATCTAGCCAATCTGGAATTGACTCACGATATTTTCGGATTTTACTTAATTCATCGAATTTACCTTTGATTCTTCGTGTAGGAGTACCATCAAATTGTTTCCATTCCGGCAAACGAATGCCACGTAAGGTTGCCCATACGGCAAACATTCTAAATAGGTCTTCGCGTTTGTAGGGTGAATGGACCTCGGCTATTTCGGCATATAAACGCTTCCAACGCACAATGTCATAGGTGGTTAGTGCTATAAAAGAACGGTCTCTAGAACCCCATCGTTTATCTCTTTTCAAAGTGTTCTGCAATACTTTACTAGCTTGCTTATTCTCGTTGAATATCTCGCTTAAACTATCGATTGTTGCAAACACTAAATTTCTGTGTAGTCTCATATTAATTAAAAATTCGTTACAAAGGTAATTGTTTACCAATGAATTGTTTTGATTACATTTGGCAAAAAATAAAATATGCGCATTTTTTTCTTTTTTTTACTGATAATTAGTCTGTGTTCTTGTACAGATACTACTCCAAAATTTACACAAGTTCAAATAGAAGAGGTGTTTACCGATAGTTTAAATACTATAAGAGATATTTATGCAAAAGACGCGGATAATATTTGGTTTTCTGCTGGTAATGGTAGAGTAGGAGTATTGCAAGCAGGAATTCCAAAATTAGCTTCTGTTCGCTATAATGAAACTACATTGAAGTTTAAAAGTTTATCTGTGCAAGATGAGGTAGCATATTTTTTACATCCTACACATCCGGCCTTAGTTTACAAACTTGATTACGATAATGAAGAAGCTAAAAGTATCGAATCGGTATATGTAGACGAGGACGCATCTGTTTTCTTTAATATGTTAGCTTTTTGGGATGCAGAAAAAGGAATTCTAGTAGGAGAACGAGAGGGTAGCGAATGTTTGGAAATAATTCTAACAATGGATGGCGGTAATACGTGGAAAAAGGTAGATTGCTCTGATTTACCATCGTTAGTAGAAGGTGAAGTGCTTTTTGCGTCAAGTAATAGCAATGTGAGTGTCGCAGGCAGTAACATTTGGATTGCAACAGGAGGAAAAAAAGCTAGAGTTTTTCATTCGCCAGATTATGGTAAAACATGGGAGGTATATAATACTCCGTTTATACAAGGTAATGGCGGAATGGGGATATTCTCTATCGATTTCTTAGACGAAAAACATGGTGTTGCTATAGGCGGCAAATGGAGTGATAAAAAGTTTAATGCTGGTAATAAAGCTTATACTAAAGATGGTGGGAAAACATGGAAGCTATTTGCTAATGATGCGTATCCAGCTTTGCAAAAACAAGTGTCATTTGTCCCGAATAGCTCAAAAACTTCAATAGTAGCAGTAGGGGATGATGGTATATCTTATACGTCCGATGCTAAAGAATGGATAAAGCTATCGGATAAAAGGCTAGAGCATATTTACTTTGTAAGTAAGACTGTCGCTTATGCTAGTGAGAATGGAACTTTATATCGATTGACTTTTCAATGAGTTTAATCTTTCTTTTGACTATACCATTGAAGAAGTTTACGTTTAAAACCCTCTTCTACTTTACGTAACATAAATACTTTAGAGGCTGGCAGTACTTTTAATAAGTCTTCTTGAAAAGCTTCTCGTAATTCCGATTCGTCCTTTTCTTTTTGTTTGGCTAGAGAAAGTAGGTGTAAAGCTTTTTTGTTGTCTATTTCATCTAAATCAAGTCTGTAACTATCATGAAGCGTAAGGTATTTATCATGACTTAAGTTCCAGAGGTTTTTTCTATAGGTATTATATACTGGCCAGAACTTTTCTGCTTCGTCTGTGCTTAAATCTAATTCTTCAGTGATATAAGCGGTCTTCATAGCTTGAATTTGACTTCGTTTGTCTTCTTGTCCAAAAGCTACGCAAGTAAGCAATGTTAGAAATAAAAATATTGTTCTTTTCATGTTATTCATAAGATAATAGAGTGTCGAGGTCTAGATTTTCCATCAAGTACTCCTCAATCTCTTTTTTGTCTAAATCTTCGCCAAAGGATGTTTGGATATCCGCGTCTTCTATTAAGTTAAATAGATTTGAGTCGGGCATATCTATAAGCATATCCTCAATATAATGTTCTACAGTGTAGTCAGCCTCTACATAGAGGGGGTCAGATATTAAATTGCTATTTGGTTTTTCTGGTAAAATCCATAAGCTAAATAATATAGTGCAAGCCGCAGCTAGAACATACCATCCAATGTTCAAAGTAACTAGTTTTGGTTCTTTACGAATCTTTGTAGTCTTTTTTACATTGGTAACTATACGCGACTCTAACTGCTCAAAATAGTTGTTTGGAACACTCATACCTGTTTGTTGTGGTAAGATTTCCAACTCTATTTTTTGCATAATACGTTCTTCCAGATTATCGAAATAATCTTTAGGAGCCTTAAAACCGTGTATGTGTTTTTCTGGTTTCATTTATAATTTAGACTAGCGAAACATCAAAAGGTTTCATTGTCTTTTAAAAATAGCATAATTTTTTGAGATGCAATATGATATGTGCTTTTTAGTCCTCCTATGGAGACCTCTAAAATATCGGATATTTCTTTATATGTCATCTCGTCAAAATAGCGCA
>JAJYTI010000049.1 GCA_021793135.1 Bacteroidota bacterium | reverse complement strand
TTGGCAAAATTTAAGATTGTTTGGCATTACAAACTTACAAGACACATGGAAAAATAATGCTAGATTGCGAAATACCCCTTACTTCTTTGCTAATGTAGGATTAGATGCAAAATACAAAGATGTATTTGCTAATAATGATGCTTTAAAGTTGTTTATAAACTACAATTTTATGCGTGAATTTTATTTAGAAACTATTCCTAAAAGCTTAGAGCCCGGTGGGTTTTTAGGATTATCTGGAAGTGCTAAGTTGAACTCTAATTTACTTATACCTAACCAACATTTATTTAACCTTGGGGTTACCTATCAACATCCTTCAGAGCATATTAGCATAGGTGCAGAAATCCGAAATTTATTCAATAAAGAACTATTCGATTATTACCGAATTTCTAAACCTGGAAGAAGTTTTAATATTAAAATCAGTTATAATTTATAATTAATAAAACCAGAAATCATGAGATCTTTTTTATGGAAAATAAGCTTGATTGCTATAAGTGTAGGCTTTCTATTCGCATCGTGTAGTAGCGATGACAACAGTGGTACAACACCAGAAACGCCTAGCAATGAAAAGTATGTATTAATCACCATGAGTGAAAACAACTTAACAAAACCAGGATTTGCAACAGTATTCGATGAAATGCCTTCAGGAGATATTGTAAATAATGGATCCAATAGTACACAAGGCCTTGGATTTGGTGGTTGGCGACCACATGACAATTGGTTATTCAAAATGTTTAGCCTAGATGCTAATGCATTGGGGGTCGAAAGATTAAAGATAACCTCAGACAATAAGATTGCTAGTGATAGATTTATCGCCGCAGATAACAATACAAATGGCTCGGGTAACTTTGTAATAGAAAATGAAAACTCTGGATTTTACTGGGATGGTAATGACCCATTAAAAATTCAAACATTCAACCCTAGTAGTATGGTACGTACTGGTGATATAGACTTAAGCGACGTCGTAAACGAACGCGGAACGGATGAACCAGAAATCTTATATCGTTCTATTGGACAGAAGTTCCTTGCTGTAAAGAACGGTAAACTATTTGCAAATATAACTTATGCAACTACCGATGGTCCACAAAAAGGATTCTGGGATGATTTTTATCCAGATGTATATCTAGCTGTTATCGATATTGCTACCGGAACTCATGATAAAACTATAAAAATTGAAAACACTGGTTCGATAGCTTATATCAACGACAATCACATGTATGATTTTGATACAAATGGCGATTTGTATATCGTTACACAAGGTAGAAGCGCTATAGGTGGACAATCTAAAATATCTAGAATCAAAGCTAATGAAACGGATATTGATGAAAATTGGAGTCTAAATATGGATGATATAATGACTGGAGGAAAGTTTGTATCTGTATTCGCAAAAGATGGAAAGTTAATAACTCTAATTCCAAATACAGAGCTAACGGGTGGACCTAATGGCAATATCAACTTTGAAAATGTTTGGGATTTCTATAGTATTGATATCGCTAGTCAAGAACGCACTAAGATAAATAACGTCCCAACGGTAACCAATCCAGGTGCGGCATATTGTGCAATAGAAATCGACGATAAAATATTACTTCGAGTGAATACTAAAGAAGGAGACCAAAATGGATATTATGAATTAAATGGTACGGAAGCTACTCCTTTATTTAATGTAACTTCTGGAGGTTCTGTATCTGGATTACATAAGGTAATACTGAATGAATAAAACTAAATTATAATTATAAAAAATAGGCGTTGTTTTATGATAAAACAACGCCTGTTTTATTATTTAAAATATTCTATCAACTATTTTAATCCTCTAGCTTTCAGCATAGGATCTATAGAGGGTTCACTTCCTCTAAAATCTTTATACATCTCGTCGTAATCTAATGTATTTCCTCTAGAAAGAACCATGTCTCTAAAGCGCTGACCATTTTCTCTTGTTAATCCACCATTCTCTACAAACCACTGGTATGCATCATAATTCAACATATCGGTCCATAAGTAAGAGTAATAACCTGCAGCATATCCACCGTTAAAAATGTGAGAAAAGTAAGTAGAACGATATCTAGGTTTTACTGCGTTAACAGCATCTAAATTGTATTTATTTAATGCATCTGCTTCAAATTTACTTGCATCACCTATTTTATCGTCTACACCAATAGTGTGCCACTCGTAATCTATATTAGAAGAAGCTAAGTTTTCTACTGTACTATATCCTTGGTTAAAAGTACCAGCTGCCTCAATCTTATCTAATAATTCTTGTGGGATTACCTCTCCTGTTTCGTAGTGTTTTGCATAATTTTTAATCACCTCTGGATGTGTAGCCCAGTGCTCATTAAATTGTGATGGGAACTCTACAAAGTCTCTAGCAACAGATGTTCCTGAAAGACTTCTATAATGTTGATCTGCAAAGAATCCATGCAAAGCGTGACCAAACTCATGGAACATAGTAATCACGTTATCAAACGTCATTAAAGCAGGTTCGCCGTCTGCTGGTTTCGAAATATTACAAACATTATAAATAACTGGTTTTGTACCATCTAATTTAGATTGTGGCACGAAGTTACTCATCCAAGCTCCTCCTCTTTTTGAAGGACGTGCAAAATAATCTGCATAAAATAGACCGAGTTCTGTCCCATCTTCCTCAAATAGTTCATAAACCGCTACATCATCATGATAAACAGGAATATCATCACGTTTTTTATACGTAATACCATAAAGTTTTTCTGCTGCATACAATACACCATCTTCCATTACAGTTTCAACTTCGAAATAAGGTTTGATTTCGTTTTCGTCTAAATCAAATTCAGCTTTACGAACTTTCTCTGCATAGTAGTTCCAATCCCAAGGCTCTAAATCCCCTTCTTGTCCACTATCGTTCATCATTTTTTCGATTTTATCCGATTCCTCTTGTGCTTTTGCTACAGAAGCTGGTATAAACGAATCGAAAAATGTTCTAACATTTTCAGGGTTTTTAGCCATTGTGTTTTGTAACTGCCACTCTGCGTAGTTATTAAACCCTAACAATGCTGCTTTTTCTGCACGAAGGTGTGCAAGCTCTTTAATAATATCGTTAGTATCATATTCTCCACCATCGGTACGATTCCAAGAAGCTTTAAATAATTTCTCTCTCGTTTCTCTGTCTTCTAAATCCACTAAATCAGGTTGCTGCGTGGTATTTACAAGTGGGATATACCACCCATTCCCTGCTTCTGTTTCTATAGATCTTAAATAAGAATCAGAAAGACCGGCAAGTTTATCCTTATCGCTTTCTTCAACTCCTCCTTTTTTCATTGCATCTAGTACCAATCTACCAAAACTAGTAGTTAATGATGCTTCTTTTGAGTTCAGTTTTTTAAGTTCTTCTTTATCTTCAGCGCTTAAAGCTGCACCAGCTACCACAAAATTGTTATGATAGTAGTCTAGTAATCTTTTGGATTCCGAATCTAAATCTAATTCGTCTATCTTACCATGCAATTCTTTAATGCGTTCAAATAACTCATCATTTAAATAAATTGCATCGGAATGCTCTGATAACTTCGGAGCTAATTCTTCTTGTAAATTTTTAATTTCATCGTTACTATGTGCACTAGAAAGGGCATAGAAAACTCTTGATGCACGTGATAGCAAAGCATTGCTTTGTTCTAAAGCTAAAATTGTATTTTCGAATGTAGGTGCTTCTTCATTCTCAACTATAGCTTTAATCGCTTCTTCTTGTTGACGCATTCCCTCAAGAATCGCTGGACGGAAGTGTTCATTTTTGATTTTTGAAAAATCAGGTGCATTGTACGGTAACGTGCTTTCCGTTACAAACGGATTACCTGCCAATTCTTCTTGAGCTTCTGCTTTGTTATCTTTCTCATTCTGACAAGATAACAAGCCCAAAGTTGTGGCTAAAATTAATAAACTACTTTTTTTCATAGGTATAAACATATTGTTTTAGGTGGGTTAAAGATACTTAAAAGAGTAAGCATCACAAAGTTTTTGATTTATAGACCGAATATTTCTCTACTTATTACTTATGAACTTCTAATTTTATTTCTAAAGAATTTAAAAACATTCAAGGATTATAATAAGAACACAAATTTATTAAGCAACACGTTTTTAGTTTACTTATACTTTATAGATACGCAATAGTTTAATAAAACTTGATGCAAAAAGAAATTATTAAAAAATGGTAATTATTGTATCTATATCTTTTTTTGGAGTTATAAATTAAACACATAAACATAGAGCTTTTGTATATTTACAGAAAAAGATTATGCCAGTTATTCTTTCAGCAAAAGGAGCTACTCCTAAAATTCCTGAGAATTGTTTTATCGCCCCCAATGCAACAATTGTAGGCGATGTTGAAATAGGAAACGATTGCAGTATATGGTTTAGTGCTGTAATTCGTGGAGACGTTAATAAGATAAAAATAGGGAATAAAGTTAATGTACAAGATGGTGCATGCATTCATTGTACATACGAGAGAACCGAAACAAAAATCGGAAATAACGTTTCTATTGGTCATAATGCCATAGTACATGGGTGCCAAATCCATGATAACGTATTAATAGGTATGGGTGCTATAGTTATGGACAATGCTATAGTTGGGAGTAATACCATCATCGCTGCTGGTGCAGTGGTATTAGAAAACACTTTAGTTGAACCGAACAGTATATATGCTGGCATACCTGCAAAAAAAGTAAAAGAAGTATCTGCAGAACATACCGAAGGCGAAATACAACGTATTGCCAATAACTATAAGATGTATGCTTCTTGGATAGGAAAATAATTTGAAATAAACAGCAATAGTATGATTTTTATAGAAAACGAAGGTAATAACGATCCGCATCTAAACTTAGCTTTAGAAGAGTATATCGTTCGTAATTTTGATGACAAAGATTATTTGCTTTTTTACATCAACCAACCTTCTATTATTATAGGTAGAAACCAAAACACATTAGAAGAAGTTAATCAAAATTATGTTGAAGAGAAAGGTATAAAAGTTGTTCGCAGAATTTCTGGTGGCGGCGCAGTTTATCACGATTTTGGAAATCTCAACTTTAGCTTCATCACCGATCATGATATCAAAAGCTTTAATAATTTTAAGAAAGTTACTGCTCCTATAGTAAAAGTCTTAAATGATATGGGAGTTAAAGCAGAAATGAAAGGTAGAAATGATGTGGTAGTCGAAGACAGAAAAATATCTGGTAATGCACAATTCTCTACAGGAAAAAGAATGTTTACTCATGGTACTTTATTGCTCAATAGCAATTTAGAAGAAGTTACTCGTGCATTACAAGTAAAAATGACCAAACTTTCTAGTAAAGGACATAAATCCGTAAGATCACGTGTAGCAAACATTCAGGAATTCTTAAATGAGCCGTTAGATATTTTGGATTTCCGAGCTAAAATATTAAAAGGCTTAGATGCTGCTGGAGATTTCGAAACCTATCGATTAAGCGAAGAAGAATGGAAAGCTGTTCATGAATTAAAAGAATCCAAATATGATCAATGGGATTGGAATTATGGACGTTCTCCTAAATTTAATTTACGAAGAGAAAGGCGTTTCCCAATCGGAATTATCGATTTACGTTTATGGGTAGAGAAAGGACATATTACTAATGTTAAAATATTTGGAGACTTTTTCAACAGCAAACCTATTCAAGAACTAGAAGAAATACTTACTGGAGTTCGTTACACAAAGGAAGATATCCATAGCGCTTTAGAACCAATAGATTTAAGTTTATACTTCAATGCATTACCTAAGGAAGAGTTTGAAGAACTACTATATGGAGAAGATGATGTGGTAATAGAATAATATTTCCACCCACTATTTAAAAATAAATAAGCCTGTGAATAATATTCACAGGCTTATTTATTTAATATAAGTTAGTTTATTACTCAACAATAAACTTTCCTTTCATCAATGCAACGTGTCCTGGGAATGAGCAGATAAAATCATACTCTCCTTTTGCTGGTGCATCAAAGGTAATTGTTGTAGATTCTCCTCCACCAATCAAATCAGTGTGAACGATAATATCATCTAATCTATCAGATGGGATATAGTCACTATCTGCAGCGGATGCAGCATCTCCACCAAAATCCATGATATCAACACCTTGGTTTAATAGTACCCAGTTGTGTCCCATAACTTCAATATCCATTTGACCTGTATGAACTAAAGTAAGAGTAACTTTCATTCCTTCTTTTACTTTAATCTCTTTCAAGTTGAACTTCATTGTGTCATCTCCTTCAATAGTTACGGTAGCTTCTGTACCATCTTCATTGAATTCAACACCTTTTGCTGTTGTTTTTGTTTCAACTTTCTCAGTTTTTTCTGAAGAACCAATGGATACAGGCTCTTTTTTTTCTTTCTTAGAATCGCCACCACAGCTCATCATAAGAAGTGCTAAAGCTAATACTGCAAATCTGTGCATAATATTTGTGTTTTATAATTTTAATAACAAATATAATGGTTTCTAATATGTATTCCTTCCATTAGCTTCTAATACTATTCTAATTTAACCTACAATTAACACTAATAAGTCTTAAAATTAGCTTCTCTTTATAATAAACTCGTTTTTATTATAAATAATATTGGAAAAACTTACAATAAAAAGAATTATTCACTTCAACTTAATATTTATCTCTGATAAATTATATTTTTTTCAATCAAAAGTACAAAACCAATATTCTATTTGAATTAGAAAATTTTACTCAAGTTATATCATTATACACAAAAAACACGGATTAAATTTTAAGTTCATCTAGGCTATCCGAAAGCAAAAACGTATTTTTAATTTCTTACACGACTTAATGATTTAAGACAGAAATTTATGATTGATATAAAACCAATGTTACAAAAAGACGCATTAATAAATAAAACGATTCTTATTACTGGAGGTGGAAGTGGTTTAGGAAAAGCTATGGCCAAACAATTTTTAAATCTCGGAGCTACCCTTGTAATAGCCTCTAGAAATCTAGAAAAACTACAATTAGCAAAAGAAGAACTCGAAGGCCAAACTGGGGGTAAAGTTTATGTTTTCTCCTGTGATGTACGAGATTATAATAGCGTAGAAACAATGTTAGACCAAGCTATAGAAACTACTGGAGGCATTGATGTACTTGTAAATAATGCGGCAGGAAACTTCATTTCTCCTACAGAAAGACTTAGTGCAAATGCTTTCGACACCGTAGTCGATATTGTTCTAAAAGGAACTAGCAATTGTACTTTAGCTCTAGGAAAACGCTGGATTGAGAATAAAGAAAACAATAAGAATATTTTAAATATTGTCACTACCTATTCATGGACAGGATCGGCTTATGTAGTTCCTAGTGCTACTGCAAAAGCTGGGGTTCTCGCTATGACAAGATCTTTAGCGGTAGAATGGGCTAAATATGGCATCCGAAGCAATGCTATTGCTCCCGGAGCGTTCCCTACTAAGGGTGCTATTGAAAGACTCCTTCCACCTCAACTCCAACATCTAGCCGATATGACTAAAAAAATTCCATTGGCACGCGTAGGGAAACATGAAGAACTAGGAAATTTAGCATCGTACATGGTTTCAGATTATGCATCATTTTTAAATGGAGAAGTTATCACCTTAGATGGTGGAGAATGGCTTCAAGGTGCAGGACAATTTAATTTCCTTAGAGAAATTCCCGAATCGTTGTGGGATGCATTGGAACAAAGTAGGAAGAAAAAATAAAAAATTGTACTATTGCAGAATTATGCTAACTATATTGCCACAGAGAGCAATACTAAAATTTTAGTACAGTATTAGTAATAAATCATAATAGGTATAAAGGACAGCACTATTTTATATATACATAAATAGTCGTACTTTTATGCCTTAATTATAGTAAGATGGTTTCATGGGCAAAGTAATTGCAATTGCAAATCAAAAAGGTGGTGTTGGAAAAACAACAACCGCTGTAAATTTAGCTGCTTGTTTGGGTGTACTAGAAAAGAAGGTTCTTTTAATAGACGCCGATCCACAGGCTAATGCTACATCGGGATTGGGTTTAGATACCGATACGGTAGAAATTGGCACATATCGCATCTTAGAATCGGCAGATTTAATACAAGAGGCTATCTTGCCTACCAACTCTCCTAACCTAGATATCATCCCTGCACATATTGACTTAGTTGCAGTGGAGATCGAATTGGTAGATGCATCTAAGAGAGAATATCGTATGCAAAAAGCTATTAGTGCTATTCGCGATCAGTACGACTATATCATATTAGACTGTGCCCCATCGTTAGGCTTGCTTACTTTAAATGCTCTTACGGCAGCAGATTCCGTTATTATTCCTATCCAATGCGAATATTTCGCACTAGAAGGATTAGGAAAACTCTTGAATACCATTAAAAGTGTTCAACGTATTCATAATGCATCGTTGGATATAGAAGGACTTCTTTTAACGATGTATGACTCGCGTTTACGACTTTCTAATCAAGTAGTAGACGAAGTTCAAAAACACTTTAAAGACATGGTATTCGACACCATTATTCAACGAAATGTTCGACTAGGTGAAGCTCCAAGTTTTGGAGAAAGCATTATTACATATGATGCAAGCAGTGTAGGAGCAAATAATTATTTGAGCCTCGCAGAAGAATTAATAAGAAAAAACAGCTAAATCGAAATGGCAAAGGCAACAAGGAAACAGGCATTAGGCAGAGGATTATCGGCTTTATTAAATGATCCTAAAGAAGAAGTGAAATCGGCACAAGATAAAAATGCAGATAAAATAGTAGGAACCATTGTAGAGTTAGATATAGAAAATATTGAGGTAAACCCTTTTCAGCCTAGAACTAGCTTTAATGAAGATGCTTTAAAAGAATTAGCATCGTCTATCAAAGAATTAGGTGTTATTCAGCCGATAACCGTTCGAAAATTATCTAGAAATCAATTTCAACTTGTAAGTGGTGAACGACGTTTTCGTGCTTCCAAGTTAGTCGGTTTAGAAACAATTCCAGCTTACGTTCGTATAGCAAATGATCAGGAATCTTTAGAAATGGCATTGGTAGAAAACATCCAGCGTCAGGACTTAGATCCTATAGAAATTGCACTTTCGTACGAAAGATTAATAAATGAAATAGAACTAACACAAGAAGCACTAAGCGAACGAGTAGGAAAAAACCGTTCGACTATTGCAAACTATTTGCGACTTCTTAAATTAGATCCTATTGTTCAAACAGGAATGCGAGATGGATTTATCTCTATGGGCCATGGGCGTGCTTTAGTAAACATAGATGATATGCAATCGCAATTAGAAATTTACGAAAAAATCATCGATCAATCTTTGTCTGTTAGACAAACCGAAGCGATTGTTCGTGAATATAAAAACCCTAATGACAATAAAGAAAAAACTGCAAAGCCTAACTTACCTAGTTATGCAAGAGCTGCAAAAAATGAACTTTCTACTTACTTAGATAGTAAGGTAAGTTTACGAGTAAACAAATCTGGAAAAGGACAAATGATTGTTCCTTTTAAAAACCAAGAGGATTTAGATAGAATTTTAAAACTTATAAAACGTGGGTAGGTTTGTATTCTTGTTTGTGTTTTTTGTTGCTATTACATTATCTGTTACAGCACAAGAAGCAGATAGCCTAAAGGTAGAAGGAAAAGTAAATTTTGCCGCTGGAGAATATAATCCATTAGCTCCAGCCAAAGCTGCTTTCTATTCTGCTGTAGTTCCAGGCTTAGGACAAGCATACAATAAAAAATATTGGAAGATTCCTATAGTATATGCTGGAATTGGGACCAGTGTTTATTTTCATTTAGAAAATAAAAAGGATTATAAACGCTTTCGAAATGCCTATAAACGACGCTTGGAAGGTTATACCGACGATGAATTCTATGGCGAAGGAGAAACACCTAGAATTTCTGATCAAAGACTTAGAGATGCACAACGTACTGCACAACGTTATAAAGACTTAAGTATAGCTGCGGCAGTAGGATTTTATTTATTAAATATTATAGATGCTAATGTAGACGCACACTTAAGACAATTTAATTTAAGTGAAGATCTTTCCATACGTCCAACTATAGAAGTCGATCCTGTTCAATACCAATCTACTTACTTATTATCATTAAATTTTAATCTATGAAAATAGCACTTATAGGATATGGAAAAATGGGAAAAACCATTGAGAAACTAGCTATTGCAAAAGGCCATAAAATTGTATATAAATCTACAAAGCATTGGAACGAAGGTAAGCTAGAAGATGCAGATGTTGCAATAGAATTTACCACTCCTAATGCGGTTATTCCAAATCTTATTAAGTGTTTTGAACTTGGACTTCCTGTAGTATGCGGAACTACTGGTTGGATAGAAAGTTATGAAGATATAGTAGCAGAGTGCAAACAAAAGAAGGCTGCCCTACTTTATGCTTCTAACTTTAGCCTAGGCGTTAATATATTTTTCCATTTCAATAAAATTCTGGCAAAAGCCATGGAAGGTTTCCCTGAATATGGAATACGTATAGACGAAATTCATCACACTGAAAAACTCGATGCGCCTAGTGGCACAGCCATCTCCATCGCAAAAGACATATTACCTTTTAGAGAGAAAACCACATGGTCTTTAGATGAAGAAGAAAAAGATAGTATTCCTATTTACGCGTATAGAGAACCTGGAGTAAAAGGAACACAGACGGTAACATATCAGGCAAAAATCGACACATTAAGTATTAAACATGAAGCACATAGCAGAGATGGTTTTGCTATGGGAGCAATTTTAGCAGCAGAATGGCTAAAAGATAAAACTGGAGTATATACTATGAACGACGTACTCCAATTAAAATAATATTTTTAAGATAACGCATTATGAATTTTACAGCTTGGTTATTATTTTTCTTATTTGTCCAGTTAGTGCACTTTGCATGTACTTGGAAGCTGTATATTGCAGCAGGGAGAAAAGCTTGGGAAGCGGCTATACCAGTATATAACGCAATAGTATTGATGAAAATTATTCATCGTCCTATGTGGTGGACTATTTTATTATTCCTACCAATTATCAATCTAATAATGTTTCCTGTAATATGGGTAGAAACACTTCGCAGTTTTGGGAAAACAACATATAAAGATACTTTCTTAGGAATATTAACTTTAGGTCTTTATATAGGTTATGTAAATTATACTCAAGATGTTACGCATCGTAAAGAAAGAAGCTTAAAACCAAAAAGCAAATCTGGAGAATGGGTTAGCTCTATTCTATTTGCAGTAGTAGCTGCAAGTATTATTCATACGTATTTCATTCAGCCTTTTACTATCCCTACTTCATCTTTAGAGAAAACATTATTAGTTGGAGATTATTTATTTGTAAGTAAATTACATTACGGCCCGCGTGCACCTATGACCACTTTAAGTTTACCAATGGTTCACGATACTGTTCCAGGTTTAAATACAAAATCTTATATTAATAAACCGCAATTACCTTACATACGAATTCCTGGATTTCAAAAAATAAAAAGAAATGATATTGTTGTTTTTAACTGGCCTGTAGATACGTTAGTTGATATAAATAATCCTGCAAAAGGACATCGTATAAAACCAATAGATAAAAAATCTAACTATGTAAAACGAACGGTAGCAATACCAGGAGATTCTTTAGAGATTGTAGACAAACAAGTTTACATAAACGGAGAAGTTATAGATCTACCATGTCGTGCTAAGCTACAGTACTCCTATTTAATAACAAGTACGAAACCATTAAATCTAAATTATATAGCTGAACGTTATGATGTTACTGATATTTTCCCTGTAACAAGAGAGTACACTACTTTTCAAGCATTTATGACAGATGACGCTCTGGAAAGAATTAAAAATCATCCTGATGTTGACAAAGTAATTCCTATTACCAATGAAAAAGGAAAAGCAGATTCTAGCATGTTCCCACAGGATAGTCGTTATCCTTGGAATGTAGATAACTTTGGACCAATCTATATACCGAAAAAAGGTGTTACCGTAAGCATTACCCCAGAATCTATTCCATTCTACAAACGTATTATTGAGGTTTATGAGGGTCGTGAAATGGGAATAAACAACAAGATTAGTGTATTAGATGACGAAGTGTTACTCAATAATCAACCAATAACAGAATATACCTTTTTACAAGATTATTATTGGATGATGGGAGATAACCGACATAACTCTCAAGATGCTAGAAATTGGGGCTACGTACCATTTAATCATGTTGTTGGTAAACCAGTAATGGTATTTATGAGCATGAACAACCGAGTACAAGGAATTGGTAACAAAATTCGTTGGAATCGTTTGTTTACTACGGTACATGGACAAGGAGAGCCTGTATCTTATTTATACTATGTGATTGCTGGAATTGTAATCTTAATCGTAGTGGGAGAAGTTAGAAAACGAAAAAAGAAATAATTTAAAACTTATTTTTTTATTTTCATATGGATAAGATTCTCTTATATCCTGCATACTTCCCTTGTGTTTTACAGATGGCTGCTATTGCTCAATCTAATTCGGTGGTTTTTGAAATTCACGATAATTATCAAAAACAA
>JAJYTI010000048.1 GCA_021793135.1 Bacteroidota bacterium | reverse complement strand
GTCCAAATGATAATGTCCTGTAGCAAAAATCCCTATGTCATTTGTGGTTGCATCTGGAATAAGTATTTCCTCACCAGCATTTTTATTTTGTTGGTACATACCTTGTGCACCGATAATTGTTTCTAGTTTATTATTGCTAGGTAAGTGGTACTTAACATCATAATTAAAAGTATTTAATTTTAGACGTAAACTTGGTTCCTCTTCATGATGATTGTCGTCATGATCGTGCTCGTGATCGTGGTGGTGCTCATCTTCAAATTCTTTTCTATCGTTAGATAAATATCCGAATTTGGCTGTAAGCTTAGATTTTTCGAAACGTAGAGTGTTAGACCAACTCAGTACATGATTAGTTACTTGTTGGTATGGTAGTTCCATCGTTGTTCGTGTAGTTTGTTCACCTATAGAATCTGCTATTCCAAGATCGGAGTCGTTATAATTATAGCGTAAGGTAGAAGTAAAGTAATCTGTTTTATATCTCGCACCTGCCTTAAAATCTTTTTCTATATAACGCGAATTAGTAGCTCTTAGTCCATTTCCTGTTTTGTAGTCACTATGGTGATTATAGGCACCTCTAGCTAAAATCCCAAAATTATCCACTGTGTTCTTAACTCCTAAGTTAAGGTTAGATCCTCTTGTATTACTATACAAACTTGCATTAGCATCTGCGTAGTAAGAATTTTCCTCAGCAAAACGTTCTGGATTTAAATATAAAACTCCTCCTAATGCATCGCTACCATATAGTAGTGATGCTGGACCTTTTATTACTTCCACACTTTCTATTCCTGCTTCGTTAATACCTAATCCATGCTCGTCACCAAATTGTTGATTCTCTAAACGAACATCTTGTGCATATGTCAAAACTCGATTAGAACTCATTCCTCTAATTACAGGTTTTCCTATTCCGGCACCTGTGTTTATAGTATTTACCCCCGATATATTAGAAATTCCTTCTGCTAAGTTTAAAGCACCTTCTTTTTGTAAATCTGAAACTTTAATTTGCTCTACTTTCATTACATTATCACCTTGTAATTGGTGAAAAGGAACTGATAGTATTACGGCATCCATTTCTATAGAAGTGGACTTCAATATAATTTGTAGCTCATCGTCAGTTTCTCTTGGAAAACGAATTTTCTCAGAGTGAGAAGCATATCCTAGAAACGAAAAGATTATTTCAAATTGTCCATTAGGGATATTCTCTAATGTAAACTCTCCATTCATATCGGCTACCAATCCTTTTTCTAATTTAGGGATGTAAATATTGGCAGGTATTGGTATTTCATTTTCATCTTGAATAATTCCAGAAATATGATTTTGAGCGAAAAGTTGTAAGGAAGTAAATAATAATATTAGAATTAAAAAACGTGTATTCATATTTTGTGTTTTTTATTGAACTGCTAATAGATAGATTGTACTAGATTTATAGAAGTTCAAATTGGTATATGTTATTAACAAGAAGTAACACATTATAGTCTATTTTATTTTTAGACAATATGTGTGAAATAAGTAACTAAGCCTTAAATGTTTGTTACCTTGTTTACAGTATGTTATACAAAATATGGTGGCGCTCGCAGTCGATAATGAGCACTAGGTTTTAATTCTTTTAAAGAATTGGTAAGTGGAAATATAGTAGGGTAGAATATGGTGGTAAAGCCAAATTCTATTTCATGAATAGTAAAAGTATAAAATGTAGCATGGAAATCACACAAAGAACAATCTACTGGTTTCTGGTGGATGTGTGTAGTTAATTCTGTACAGACCTTATCATTAACGTGAAAATCCGATACTACGTGGTATAGCTCAAATAGCATTGGTGCTAACAAGAGCCAAACTCCGATAATTGAGAATAAAAAAGTTTTTATGTTTTTATTCTTACCCATTATTTTCTTTAAAAAGGAATTTTAATCCCATATGAGAAAGCATTCTTTTTTCAAAATTCCAAAAGAATTTAAACTGACCAAATAACCAGCCATATAATACTAGTAATACTTGGTATGCAGGGAAAATAACAAGAAGTCGTAATGGCCAATAAAGCCAACCCATTTCTTTGCTGATGTTAAAATATTCAAGAATAGGTCTACCCACGAAAAGTGAAGAACTACCAGTGATAGAGAAAACAATTAAAATTATTATTAGTTGAAAATTGGAATCAATACCCCAGCGTTTTTTTAAATTTTCCAAGTTAAATTATTTACAATCGTTGATTATATTTTTTCTGAAAATATATAAAGTAATTGTATAACGTATATTGCAACTCTTTGTTGTATTCTTCTGTAGAAGAATATTCTATTCGTTGTGGATACAAATCGAAACTATAGTTTTGTCGATTATTTACTCTATTATTATATTCGGCTACAAATATAGTGTTTTTTGCACGAAGAAAAGAATAGGAGTACATGGCTATAGAAGGTTGGGTAGCTAGCCAACTTTCGAAACCCGAATCTAACACCATAAGCTCATGTTCGTCCTCATTTTCAGATACGTTTATCGATGTCTTTTGTGTACTGCTACATTGTATTAAAAGCAAAGAGCAGAACAAAATAAATAGGGCTTTTATAGTCTTCATAATTATAAAAATAAAATGTCTTATATAAAAATAAGACATTTTAAAACGCTAAACTTTCACATTAACATTTAAGTTATAATTATTTGCTATACAGTTAAGTAGTAAATTGGTTGATTATAGAAACTACCTTTTTTCCAATTCGTTCTTGTGCTTCCAAAGTAGATCCACCAACGTGAGGACTCAATGATATATTTGGGTGCATTAATGTTTGTATAAAAGGCTTAGGCTCATTCTCAAAAGTATCTAATGCTACGAAATGTAATTTTTCATTTTCCAAGCCTTCTAGAGCTGCTACTTCATCAAGTAAACCTCCTCTTGCCGTGTTGATTATTCCTGCTCCTGTTTTCATTTTTTCTATTTCAGAACTGCTTATTAGGTGGTTTCCAAGCGAAGGAGTGTGGATACTTATCACATCGCTTTGTTGTAAAACCTCATCAAAAGATAGCATAGGAACCTTTAGCTCTATTTTTTGTCCATCTATGAATTCTAATTGTAAGGTGTTTTGTAGATTCTCTTTATGCTGGTAGGTAATAACACGCATTCCATTGGCATAAGCTAATTTGGCAACCTCTTTGCCGATATTTCCAAAACCTAAAATTCCTAATGTTTTACCCTGAACCTCATAAGCTGTGGAGTAGGCCTTTTTTAATTGATTAAAATGCACATCACCTTCTAAAGGCATAATTCTATTGGCATCATGTAAATGCCTAAATCCAGTGTAAATATGTGCCATAACAAGTTCGGCAACCGATCGGGAAGATACGCCAGGGGTGTTTTTTACTTCAATTCCTAAGTCTTTTGCAGCTTCCAAATCTATATTGTCTACACCAATTCCAGCTCGAATTACCAGTTTTAAATCTGGGCAAGACTCAAGTAAATCTCTAGTTACTTTAGTAGCACTACGTACCACCAAAACTTCGATTTTATTTGTATTTATATATTTACTTAATTGAGAGGGTGCAACATGTACATTTTTAACCTCGTGATTGTTTTCTAATTGGGATATGGCTTTAGCCGATAAACCATCGTTTATAAGAATACGCATAGTATTAATTTAGCTTAATTTTTCTAATTCTTGCATTACCGACACTAGTACTTCAACACTAGATAATGGTAGTGCATTATACATAGAAGCCCGATAACCACCAACAGAGCGATGTCCTTTAATTCCGTGTACACCAGCTTCATTTGCTAATTCCGCAAATCTTGATTCTAAATCAGAATTTTTTATTTTGAAAGTGGCATTCATCATAGAACGATCTTTTTTGTAAGGAACGGTGGCTTCAAATAAAGGATTTCTATCGATTTCTGCATACAATAACTCAGCTTTAGCTTTATTTTGTTTTTCTATGGCTTGTATTCCACCTTGATTTTTTAACCACTCTAGATTTAACATAGAAGTGTATACTGAAAAAACAGGAGGAGTATTAAACATGCTTTTTTTGTCAATTAAAACTTGATAATCTAGCATAGAAGGAATTGTTCTACTTACTTTTCCTAAGAGTTCTTCCTTTACTATTACTAAAGTAGTTCCTGCGGGACCAATATTTTTCTGAGCTCCAGCATATATTAGATCAAATGCTGTATAATCTATATTCCTACTATAAATATCGCTACTCATGTCGATTACTAGAGGAACATTA
Organism: Bacteroidota bacterium; assembly: GCA_021793135.1. Classification (GTDB taxonomy): domain Bacteria; phylum Bacteroidota; class Bacteroidia; order Flavobacteriales; family Flavobacteriaceae; genus JAJYTI01. The sequence goes on along the minus strand of JAJYTI010000048.1, from coordinate 8,816 downwards.
GTTTCTGGAAAACTTTGCATTTGTGTTCCCACTACAGTGTTATTGCTAGTAAGGTGTATATAATCTAAATCAGTAGGAATAGTCTTTATCTCTGGAATATAATTATAGTTTTTATTGGCAGAAGAGGCTAATTCAAATACTTCTCCAAAGTTACGTGCTTCCTTTATAGCATTATGTGCCCAACGTCCTGTATTTAGGTATCCAGCTTTTTTTTCTAGTAAATTGTATGCTACCATAACAAATTGAAAACTAGCTCCCCCTTGTAAAAAAAGTGCATGGTAGCCTTTGTTTTTTAAACCTAATAATTCGAGTGCTAAGGATCGAGCTCGCTCCATTACATTTACAAATGCCTCACTGCGATGCGAAATTTCTAAAATAGACAATCCAGAATTATCAAAGTCGATAATTGCTTGCGATGCTTTGGTAAATACCTCTTTCGGTAATATACAAGGTCCAGCTCCAAAGTTATGTTTTTTCATTTTAAAAGATTTAAAGTGTTTCTAAAAATGCCATAGTATCTACATCGTCAGCATAATCGGTAAGTTTAGGACTTTGGGTTTCCCCAAAACCTATAGTTTTCATAGATAGATTTTCTCCACTTACAATACATTGTATATCTTCTTTCCTCTCGACTAATGTCGCTTCTACATCAGAAATATTGTTATAATAAGAGTAAAATAGCACACCAATAGGAGAGGAGAGGCTATCATCTTTTTTTAATAACAAGAAATCGTTGTCAAGCAAATCAGATGTTTTATGATTGCTCATTAAGTATATAGCTTTGTTGTAGTCATAATTATTCATATACTTAACTTCTTGCACAATATCTTTCCAACTATACATTGCTTCAAAGAAATTTTTAAAGTCATAATTTTCGGGTACATACAACTTTGCAACATTTCGACAACCTAATCCGTAATATCTGAAAATATCATTTGCTAATAGTTCTAACTCTGCTTTACTTTCCGTTCCAGTAAGTACTGCAACCGCATTTCTATTTTTACGTATAATATGTGGTTTGTTTCTAAAGTAATATTCAAAATATCTTGCGGTATTATCACTTCCAGTAGCAATAACTGCGTCGTAATCTTTTAGTTGATTATCAGTAAAACTTACAGCGTCTTTTATACTTGGGTCTTGAGTAATCAAATATTCGGTTAGGAAAGGAAGTAATTTATTGTCGTTAGAAGATAATTTAACTAAAGCCTTGTGCCCCGATAAAAGTATGGATAAAAAATCATGAAAACCAACCATAGGTATATTTCCAGCCATTACTACAGCAACAATTTTAGGGCTTGTTGTTGGTGTTTTATAGGGGCTTAACCATTTTTCTAGATTAGATTTAGTAAGTGTTTTAGACCAACTTTCAAAAGTGAATTGCAAATTCTCTTCTGTAAACCATCCATTATGGATTTTTGCAGATTGCATAATACCTAACATAGCATCATAAAACTTATTGTTTTCTGGCAAATCTGCTAGGCGTTCTGCGTTATTACTTGTAAATTGACTTAAGAATTTTCCTAAGTTGACAAAAGCATTTATTCTAGTTTGTAAAACCATAGTTATGTTTGGAGTTAGCTTAATTAGGTTGTAAATTTGTACAAAGGTAAAAAAGAAAAAGCCATGGCAATTATAATAACTGACGAATGTATAAATTGTGGTGCCTGTGAACCAGAGTGCCCAAATAATGCAATATACGAAGGTGCCGATGATTGGCGTTATGCCGATGGTACCAGTTTAAGCGGCGATATTGTTCTTCCGAACGGCAAAGAAGTAAATGCCGAGGAAACGCAAGAGCCTGTAAGTGATGAGATATACTATATAGTTCCAGATAAATGTACAGAATGTTTAGGGTTTCATGAAGAACCTCAATGTGCGGCTGTATGTCCTGTAGATTGTTGTGTTCCAGATGAGGATCACGTAGAATCGGACGAAGAACTATTAGAAAAACAAGCTTTTATGCATCCAAACGGATAAAAATAAATCATCAAAATAAATTAACGGCAATCAGAAATGGTTGCCGTTTTTATTTCTGCACTTCTTTATAAATTCTTAACCTAAGCTAATAAAGAATACACTTGTGGAATATTATATTTGTAATTCGTGAATTTTAATGAATATTTAGAGTAAAATAAATAATGATGAATAAATTAAAAGTAATTACCTCTACTACTAGAGAAGGCAGAAAAGGTGCTAGTATAGGAAAATGGATAACCGATCTATCAAAAAACATAGAAGGCTTTGAAGTTGAACTTATTGATTTGGGTGAATTGAATTTACCAATGATGAATGAACCGAATCATCCTAGACTTGGTCAATATCAATATGAATATACAAAAAAATGGCGTGAGAATATAACTGAATCTGATGCTTTTATTATAGTACTTGCAGAATATAATTATGGGTTTCCAGCACCTATTAAAAATGCTATTGATTATTTATTTAACGAATGGAAATACAAACCAGTAGGGATTGTTAGTTATGGCGGAGTCTCTGGTGGTTTGCGTGCCACACAAATGCTAAAGCAAGTAGTCACTACATTAAATATGATGCCTCTTTCTGAACAAGTAAATATTCCATTTTTTACAAATTATATGAACGAAAAAGGAAACTTTAAAGGAGATGAAAAATTAAATAATTCTGCAATTAATATGATGCAACACTTATACAAGTGGAGTACTACCATGAAAAAAATGCGTGAGACTATGTAGTCAATTATTTATTATTTATTCTAGAAGCGTTGGTTTTTATCAACGCTTTTTTTTTAGCAATAGAACGATATAAAGCTAATTATTCTCTTTTTATTCTTTTGTCTATATAGTAAAGATTAAAATAAGTGTCAAATAGTGACAATTTTTTGTTGTTTTCATAAGTTTTGTAATTGGTTTATTGGTAATTATCACTATTTTATTCTCTATACATAGGTGCACGTGTGTTAAAATATTGTAATTTTATGCGATTTTAATTTTAGCGCCTTGCTCCAAGTTAGTTTTGGATTTCTAATTTTCCATTACTAATCATTAGTTGCAAGGTGTTTTATGTATAAAACAACGGTAAAATGGCAAAAGAAGAAACACTAGAAAAGAAAAGTTTTGTAGATAAGATTCTCGACTTTGTAGAAAGAGCAGGAAATAAATTACCCGATCCTGCAATATTATTTTTCGTATTAATGCTGCTTATTTGGGGACTGTCTGCGATATTTTCTACAATGAGTTTTTCAGAGATAGATCCTACAAGTGGAAAAGCAATTGAAATTCACAACTTATTATCAAGTGGTGCATTGGCTGATTTCTTATCCAATATGGTTACAACCTTTACTGGCTTTGCTCCATTAGGTATTGTGTTAGTAGCAATGTTAGGAGTAGGAGTAGCAGAACATTCTGGATTTATTAATGCGGGACTGAAGTCTATGCTTAATATAACACCTAAAAAACTTCTTACGCCAATGCTTATTTTAGTAGCAATAGTGTCGCACACAGCTACAGATGCGGGTTATGTACTAGTTATCCCTTTAGGTGGAATTATATTTTATGCTGCAGGTAGACATCCAATAGCCGGAATTGCTGCCGCTTTTGCAGGTGTATCTGGAGGTTTTAGTGCAAACTTTGTGCCTTCAGGTATTGATCCTCTTATTCAAGGATTTACCCAATCTGCAGCACAGATTATCGATCCAGAAATTCAATTAAACCCATTAAACAACTGGTATTTCACTTCTATTTCTTCTATACTAATTGTATTAATTGGTTGGTATATAACCGATAAAATTGTAGAACCTAGACTTAAAAAAGTAGAAATAGTTATAGAAGATGAAGAAGAAGTGGCTATGGGGGCCTTAACCAAATTAGAGAAAAAAGCATTCTACACAGCATGTATGGTAATGCTTCTGAGTTTGGTAGGTTTATACTTATGGGCTGCTCCAGCAGATTCTGCTCTTCGGGATGCAGAAGGGGAGATAACTTCTTTCTCTGCACCACTAATGCAATCTATTGTTCCTCTTATATTTATCATATTCTTGATTCCAGGAGTTGTCTATGGGATTGTTGCTAAAACTTTTTCTAGTTCTAGAGATATTATCCAAAGTATGACTAAATCTATGCAAGGAATGGGTTACTATATAGTAATGGCGTTTTTCTGTGCATTATTTATCGATGCATTTGGTAAATCTAATCTAGGAGCTTTATTAGCTTTAAAAGGAGCTTCTGGGTTACAGGCATTAAATTTCCCAGCAGAAATTACTATAGTAGGTATTGTAATCTTAACTGCATTTGTAAATATATTTATTGGTTCGGCATCAGCTAAATGGGCATTGATAGCACCTATTATGGTTCCTATGCTAATGCAACTAGGAATTTCACCAGACTTAACACAGGCATCTTATAGAGTAGGAGATTCGGTTTCAAATATTATAACACCATTAATGCCGTATTTCCCATTAGTTGTAGTGTACTGTCAGAAGTATGTTAAGAGTACTGGAATTGGTACATTGGTATCTATGATGATTCCTTATTCTATTGCATTTTTTGTTATATGGACGATATTCTTATTGATTTATTGGGCAATAGGTATTCCATTGGGATTACAGGCTTCTTATGAGTATATTTTACCATAAAAAATAATATAATAACGCATTTAAGAAAAGTCTTCTACGAAATCTGTAGAAGACTTTTTTATTGCTAATTTGAGAATGTAAAATATCTACTATGAAAATTATTTTAAAATTAGAAAATATTGCCCTCTTTATTTTATCAATTGTTATTTTTAGTTCAACCTCAGTTGCATGGTGGTGGTTTTTAGTATTGTTATTTACTCCCGACATTGGAATGCTTGGTTATGCTATTAATTCAAGAATAGGAGCATACGTTTATAATTTCTTTCATCACAAAGGAATTGCAGTGCTTTTTATTTTACTAGGTTGGTTTTATAATAAGGATATATATTTTGTAATAGGAAGTGTTTTGTTGGCACACAGTAGTTTGGATAGAGTTTTTGGATATGGTTTAAAATTTATTAGTGGATTTAAACATACACATCTAGGAGATTTAAAATAATATCAAAAAAAAGAAGAGCCTTTTATTTCAGTGAAATAAAAGGCTCTTCTTTTAATAATATAATCGTTTATTTATAGATCTTCATCGTCTTCAATATCCTCTTTCAACATATTTTCGTCTGGGATTTCTACTAACGGCTCATCAAACTCATCAATTTCGTAATCATCCTCGTCAAAATTAGCCATAGTATTTTCTAACTTCTGACTGACTTTTACTAAATAAATAGTATCCTCAGTTCTAACTTCTACAGCTTCGATGGTTTGATTTTTCGCGTTTTTAAATGTAATAACGTGAATATCATCATATCCGTCTGGATATTTTTCAACCAATAGAGATAATATTTCTGGTGTTAACTTCTTAAAATCTACAATAATGCGTTTCATAATTCTGGAAAACCGTTTTTTCTTTGGGGTCAATTAATTTTTTCTGGCTTCAAAGTTATAATAGAATTTTACAATTACTAACTCTATTCAAACTTTTTTGTAATATCGTATTGCTTGTTGTATTGCGCTATTAGACACTTGGCAATCTATTTCTGGTTTGCCAAAGTTGTGCAATAGTACAAAATTAATTTTACCTTTTTCATTTTTTTTATCAAAAGCTAAAATTTTAATTATCTCATTTATATCACTGTCTTGAATAGGTAATTTAGAGTAAGTTTTTAAAATCATTTTGGTATATCTCTCCAATATAGATTCTGGACATCTTAATAAAGTTACAGATAAGTATAATTCAATAAGCATTCCTACTGCAATCGCTTCGCCATGTAGTATAGGATTCTCATTATTTAAATAATAAGATTCGATAGCATGCCCAATTGTATGTCCAAAATTTAATTGTTTACGCAAGCCTGTTTCATTTCTATCTTTAGAAACTACTGCATGTTTTATTTGTATAGATTTATAGATATACTTATCTATATCTTGTAGCTTCTCCAGATCTATACTTTGCAATGCTTCCCAATGCTCTTTGTTGCTTAACAATGCATGTTTTAGCATTTCTGCAAATCCAGATTTGCGTTCTCTTAAGGTAAGTGTTTGTAAAAATGTTGAGTCAATACCAACCATAAGAGGATTTCTTATAATTCCAATTAAGTTTTTTATTCCATTGAAATCTACTCCGGTTTTACCTCCTACCGATGCGTCTACCATAGAAAGTAGAGTAGTAGGGATGTTTATCCAAGAAATACCACGCATATAGGTAGAGGCTACAAATCCTCCTAAATCGCATACTACACCGCCACCTAGATTAATTAAGATACTTTTTCTGTCAGCACCAGCTTCCGAAAGCTCATTCCATACTTGATGACAAGTAGTAAGCGTTTTGTTTTTTTCGCCAAAAGGAATAGAAATGTGTTTATATGTCCATTTTCTTGGAAAATTTTCATCAAAATATGGTAAGCAATCTTGTTCTGTGTTTCCATCGGTTAGTACAAAAATTTGACTTGGTGAAATCTTTGTTAGCACTAACGATAGTTGGGACCACAGTTCTTTTCCGAAAAGGATTTCACAGTTTCCGTCTATTATTTTTTGGTATGACATTTCATCGTTATTTATTGCAAGTAAGAACTCAAAACTAAGTATATTTGCAGGAATAATTTACCACATATATGTCTAAAACTATTTTTGATAACACTGAAGTTGCTTTTAGGACAAAAAGTGACTCGGAATTACGACGAGCCTATCTACTTTTTAAAATGATTGGAAGGCAGTCGTTAGTTAAAATGGGGACGGCATTAACCCTTTTTGCACTTAAAGTTCGTTTGCCTGTTAAAGGCATTATTCGCTCTACGGTTTTCAACCATTTTTGTGGTGGAGAAAGTGAAATAGAATCTATGCCAGTAATCAATACATTATATAATGAAGGCGTATATTCTGTATTGGATTATTCTGTAGAAGGAAAAGAAGAAGAAGAGCAATTTGATGCTACTGCAAAAAAAATTAATGAATTAACGGTTCTGGCTACCAAGAATAATGCAATGCCATTCTCGGTATTTAAACCAACGGGATTAGGTCGCTTTGATTTATGGGTGAAGGTTAGTGAAAATAAAACACTAACTAAGGAAGAGGAAGCTGAATGGAATAGGGTTCGTGAACGTTACGACTCTATTTGTGCTACTGCGCACCAACATAAAATTACTTTGTTAATAGATGCAGAACACTCTTGGATGCAAGATGCCGCAGATAGACTGTGTGAAGAAATGATGGAGAAGTACAATAAAGAAACCCCCATTGTTTTTAACACACTTCAGTGCTATCGTTGGGATCGATTAGATTATCTTAAAAAAGAGCATCAACGTGCAAAAGAGAAAGGATATAAATTGGGATTCAAAATTGTTCGAGGTGCATATTTAGAACTTGAAAATGAACGTGCTATCGAAATGGATTATCCTACACCAATCTGTGCAAGTAAACAAGAAACAGATGATATGTTTGATTCTGTTTTAGAATATATCATGGATAACTTAGAAGATATTCATCTTTTCTGTGGTACGCATAATGAGATTAGCTGTTCTTTAGGAATGGATCTTTTAAAAAAGAAAGGTTTAGAACGTAATGACAGTCGAGTGTGGTTTGGACAACTATATGGAATGAGTGATAATATAAGTTTTAACTTAGCCGAACATGGATACAATACGGCTAAATATTTACCATTTGGACCAGTAGAAGATGTTATGCCTTACTTAATTCGTAGAGCAGAAGAAAATACTTCTGTAGCTGGACAAACTAGTAGAGAGCTGAGCTTAATTTCTAAAGAAAGAAAAAGACGTAAACAGTCTAAATAGAAATTGTATAAGAAATAAAAATCTCCCGTATATTTTAAAATATACGGGAGATTTTTATTTATAAGGTCTTAAAAATTATAGTTATTATTTAGCTTCTTCTACGGAGAATACTTTTACAGTATCCTCGCAATTTTCTAAAGATAATTTCCAACCTTTCCATTCGTTAGTTCCTCGAATTACATAAATCTTGCATGAGTCTAATTGTGTTTGACTTTCTTTAAACAATACATCGCCATTATGTAATGTTTTAGACAGAAACGCAGTGTCTATTTTATTTTCAGTTAAGAAAGTATAAACCGCAGGATCTATTTCATGATTTTTAGAACTTATGTTTTTTAATACTCTAGAGTTTGGGCTATAATCACAAGATGCTTCCTTTTTATCCAAAACAAAAAATAAAAATAATGTACCAATAACCAATCCTGCAAAGTAAAATGCAAATCTCTTTAATAAACTCATATAATTAGAATAAGATTAAGTTGATATCTCTGTAAGATATGTCAAACCATGCGGCTACAGATTTATTTGTAGAAATTCCTTTATAGAAATAAATTCCTGTTCTCAGACCATATTTAAATCGAATTGCCTGATCAATACCTCCAGCTTCGGCTATTTCTAATAAGTAAGGAGTAATGATATTACTTATCGCCAAAGAAGCAGTTTTTGGATATCGAGCAGGGATATTTGGTACACAATAATGTATTATCCCATGTTTTACAAAGTAAGGATTTTGATGATTAGTCATCTCACTTGTTTCAAAGCATCCACCCATATCAATACTTACATCTACAATAACCGAACCTGGCTTCATATTTTCTACCATAGATTCGCTAACCAAAATGGGTGCTCTGTTTTCACCTCGAACCGCACCTATAGCAACATCGCATCGCATAAGTGCTTTTTGTAAATTTTTGGGTTGCAGAGTAGAAGTGTAAATAGGCTGTTTTAGTTGTGCTTGTAATTCTCGTAGCTTGGTAATAGAA
>JAJYTI010000047.1 GCA_021793135.1 Bacteroidota bacterium | reverse complement strand
ATATATTTAAGTTATTAATTGAAAATGCAAAACCAGAAAACAGAGAATACCTCTATGATTTCACGCATGATAATTGCGCTACGAAGATTAGAGATATTTTGAGTTTAGCTCTTGGAGATAATATAGAATATAATACGGAGTTAGAGAATCCAAAAAGTTTTCGTCAGCTAATTGGAGAAAATATTAACTCTAATACTTGGGGTAGTCTAGGAATAAATATAGCCTTAGGAGCACCAATAGATAGAAATGCAAGTAAGCTAGAAGAACAATTTCTGCCATATTATGTAATGGAAGCAGATTCAGAAGCTAAGATTAAAACAAGCGCTGGAGAATGGATTCCTTTAGTTAAAAAAACTATTAACCTATACGAACAAAAAGAAGAAAAGAAAGCTACTGGATTCTTCTTTACTAGTCCCTGGGTAATATTTACTATTATAGGGTTAGGACTTATAATTATTTCTTTTAAAGATATCATTCGTAAAAAGAGAACAAAGCTTGTAGATATCTCTATATTTATTACAACAGGAATTATTGGAGTAGTAATTGCACTTTTATGGTTTGCTACAGACCACCAAACGACTAAATTCAACTACAATATATTGTGGGCTTTTCCTATTAGTTTATTATTTATTAGAGCCATCTCAAAAGAGACATATCACAAGCGTTTGGTGCATTATTTAAATTTACTATCTATACTAATTGTATTATTATTTTTTCATTGGATAACAGGAGTACAAAAATATCCACATCCTATTTTACCTTTGTTAATAGGATTGTTGATAAGATATCGATATCTTACTACATATTATAAAAATACACTCCGAAACAACCAGTTAAACAGCTGATTTTCAATAACCAATAGCAGTTATACACAACAATCAACATAAATGTGGATAACTTTATAAACAATGTGGATAAGTATCTACAATCAAGATTAAAACATTTTGTGTATACTTATTAACAATTAATCATTTAAGAAAAACATGAATTATATTTCGGTAGAAAACATTAGTAAATCCTATGGCGAACGCGTCTTATATACTGACGTTTCATTTGGAATAAATGCTGGACAAAAAATAGGATTTATCGCACCTAATGGATCTGGAAAAACCAGTCTACTCCACATTCTAGCAGGAATAGAAAGTCCAGATACTGGAGAAGTAAATAGCCGAAATAACATTACTATAAGTTTTCTTTCTCAGAATCCACATTTCGATCCAGAAATAAGTATTGAAGAGGCGATTTTATCTTCCCCTAATCCTATCTTAAAAACTATAAGTAATTACGAACGTGCAATTAAAAATCCAGAAGACACAGAAGCTATGCAAAGAGCTTTTGATGCAATGGAAGCTGAGCAAGCTTGGGATTTTGAAACACAGTACAAGCAGATATTATCCAAATTAAAGTTAGATGATGTTGACCAACGTATAGAAACTCTAAGTGGTGGACAGAAACGTCGTTTAGCACTTGCAATTGCGATCTTAACTAATCCAGATGTTCTTTTACTAGATGAGCCTACAAACCATTTAGACTTAGAAATGATAGAGTGGCTAGAAGCATATTTCGCAAGAGAGAACATTACTTTATTTATGGTTACTCACGATCGTTATTTTTTAGAACGAGTATGTAATGAAGTACTTGAATTAGACCAAGGAAAGTTCTACAGTTATAAAGGAAATTATAGTTATTATTTAGAAAAAAGAGAACAACGTATAGAAGTCGAAGAAACAGAAACTGCCAAAGCCAAACAACTATATAAAAAAGAATTAGATTGGATTCGAAGACAACCTAAAGCCCGTAGTACAAAAAGCAAGTCAAGGATAAGTAACTTTACTAATGTTCACGATCGCGCTATGCAACGCAGACAAGAACATGAAGTACAGTTAGAATTAAATATGGAGCGTCTAGGAACCAAGATAGTAGAGATGCACAATATTAGCAAAAGCTATGATGGTAAGTTGCTTTTTGAGAATTTCGATTATAATATTAAGCGTGGCGAACGAATAGGTATAATTGGAAAGAATGGAACTGGAAAATCTACATTCTTAAAAATCCTTACTGGAAAAATTCCTAGTGATACAGGTAAGGTAGTTATCGGAGAAACCGTTAAGTTTGGATATTACAGTCAAAAAGGAATCGAAATAAAACCTGGACAAAAGGTTATAGATGTTATTCGAGAATTTGGAGATTATATCCCACTTAAGAAAGGAAGACAAATTTCCGCTCAACAGTTATTAGAGCGTTTCTTATTCGACCGAAAAAAACAATACGATTATGTCGAAAAATTAAGTGGTGGAGAACAAAAGCGTTTATACTTATGCACCGTGCTTATTACCAATCCTAACTTCTTAATATTAGATGAACCCACCAATGATTTAGATATTGTAACCTTACAAGTTTTGGAAAGTTTCTTATTAGATTTTCCAGGTTGTTTAATAGTTGTTTCCCACGATAGGTTCTTTATGGATAAAATCATCGATCAATTATTGGTATTTAAAGGAAATGGAGAAATCAAAGGTTTTCCAGGCAGCTATACGGATTATAGGGAGTATGAAGAAGAACAGCTAAAGATAAAACGAGAAGCGACTGTAAATAAAGTTAAATCTATTACAGAACAAAAAGCAAAATCAAATACACTTAGCTACAAAGAACGTAAAGAATACAGTAACTTAGAGTCTAAGATCAATCGACTAGAAATAGAGAAAGAGAAACTAGAACAAGCTTTTGCTACCGAAGGTTGGGACATGGATACTATCAACAAAAAATCCCAAGAGCTACAAGCTTTAATCGATGAGATTGATGAAAAAACCGAACGTTGGTTTGAACTAGGGTCTAAATTGGAAGAATAAATATGCTTCAGAAATTATTTAAACGAATAAGCTTTTTACTAAAATCAACCAATGAACATGGGGTGCACTCCCCTTTTGTGTACTCGTATTTACGAGAAGGTATATACGAAACAAAGAAAAACTTTAAAAATTACCGGAAACGACGAAGAGTTTTACAAGCTACTATTGATTACTTTCAAGTACAAGAAATAATAGGCACTCCAAAATTTAAAGTACATTCACATTCCAATGTAATTAAAAAACCTGGAGTGGTTACCTATAAAAAACTTCACTACATAGATGATTTAAAATCTTATGATGATAACAAACTCCAACAACTCATAAGAACTATAGACTCCAATACTATTTTGTATATCCATTCTCCAAATCACTATAAAAAATCAGAAGAAAATTGGTTGAAATTACAAGCTGAAGATAAATTTCATGTAAGCATTGATTTCTTTATTGCTGGATTAGTACTTACTAGAGAAGGACAAAGAAAAGAACACTTTGTATTAAGAGTGTAACAAATTAGTGAAATCTACGTCTAAAAGTTAACAGCATATTATTAGTTATGGAAAAAATCTATTTCACAAAAAACTATAGTAAATCGTTATTATGGATGTCTGCATTAATGATTGTAGGATTCGTAGCATTATTAATATTTGACAAGAGAGATTCTTTCTATGTTTTTATACCACTCATATTAGGAGCATCCTATCTCTTACAATTCTTCTTAAGAAGGAGTTCTTATTTAGGATTCAATAAAAATGAGATTGTATTCGGAAATTTTATTCGAAAGAAAAAGATAGCTTTTTCTGAAATAAAAGAACAGAAAGTTTTAATTACTGGAGACCTTGAAATAAAACATAGTAATAAAGAAACAATCATAAGCAAAGACCTTTTTGACGAAGAAGCTTTTAAAGAATTACAACAGAAGATAGTTCAAAAAGTCGCTTAATTATTTTTCAATTATGGACAGCATAAGAATTCCATATTATAACCGAACAGACAAAAAGTTTATCAGTTATAAGTTTATAAAAAGAGGGGTAACTGGGTTATGGGTTTTATCAATAGTTGCTTTAGTCATATATTTTCTTGACATAACAACCTTTGATTTTTTGGATATTTTTATGATAGTTGCTCAATTTATAGTATTAACTATATTTTTTATTTACATCAAAAAGGAAGATAACTTCTGGTATGTTAATCTAAAGAAAGAAGAAATTTCTATTAGAGATGAATTTATATATATCCCAAAACACTTAAAATATTCAGATATAAGAAGTTTTAAGAAAATCGTTACAGGAGACTTGGAAATAAAAACAAGAGAAAAAACTTATACGATTAATAAAGACATGGTGACTGAAGATGATTTTCTAAAAATCATAACAATAATTGAAAATAAAACGAATATTCAATAACACCAGTTATTGAATACTATGTGTCTAAAATCATGAATGCACTTAAATTTAAACACTACGGTTATAACTGGAAATTCCAAAAATGGCTATTAGCTATTTACATAGTAACTATTTTAGGGCAGATTATTTTAGATATATACGAAGGAACTACAAATACAGCCTTCTTCTATTTCAAAGCTAGTTTTCTATTTTTCTTATTATTTGGATTCTTTTATATCCAAAAAAAGCATTCGGAATGGTATGTAAAAATAGAGTCAGACACATTATTCATACGAAAAGAAGGACTCTTTCGAACTGATAAATTACTCATATCTGACATAAAGAGTTATAAAAAAATTGTCACTGGAGATTTACAAATCATATATCAAGACAAAGAATATTTAGTCAATAAAGATTTCTTAACAAAAGAAGACTTCCTAACATTGGTTGAGTATTTAGATAAAGTAACAAAATAACTATGGCTACAAACGACTTATTAATCGATGTTCAAAAAATCACTCGTGACTTCCCACTTGGACAAGAAACAATTAAGGTTCTAAAAGGAATCGACCTTAAAATTTACAAAGGCGAATATGTAGCTTTAATGGGTCCTTCGGGATCTGGAAAATCTACTTTTATGAATCTACTAGGTTGTCTAGATACACCCACAAGTGGGGAGTATTACTTAAATGGAAAAGATGTAAGTAATATGACCGATGATGAACTAGCAGAAATTCGCAATAAAGAAATAGGATTCGTTTTTCAAACTTTCAATCTTTTACCTAGAACAACGGCATTAGACAATGTTGCTTTACCCATGATCTATGCAGGTAAAAATAAAGAAGAACGTCGTCAACGAGCAGAGGAGGTTCTACAAGAGGTAGGATTAGGAGATCGTATGGACCACCACCCCAACCAACTTTCTGGAGGACAAAGACAAAGAGTTGCTGTAGCACGTGCTTTAGTAAACAAACCTTCGATTATTCTTGCTGATGAACCTACTGGAAATCTAGATTCAAAAACCTCTGTCGAAATAATGAATCTATTCAACACAATACATAGTCAAGGAAATACTGTAATTTTGGTAACTCACGAAGAAGATATAGCCGAAAATGCACATCGCATTATCCGATTACGTGATGGTTTAATTGAAAGTGACACAAAAATTAAATAATGCACAATCCTCTATTTTTAGATTTACTACCAGACGATCCAACTACCTTAAGTATAATAATGGTAGTTTTATTTATTGTAGCGATCTTATGGTCTTTACGAGCTAATCGATCTCGAAAAAACAGAAAATCACGTAGCTTTAAAGAAAGATATCAAGAAAAACGGAAAGAAAGGGAGTAAAAGCACTTCACCAAAAAATAAGATTTAGTTTCTAGAAACGCTACTTATAGCCATAAAATAATTGTATGTTTACGTGAAAAACAACAACATACATTTATGAAAATATATACCAAAACTGGAGATAAAGGTACTACTGCTTTATTTGGAGGAACCCGTGTACCTAAACACCATATCCGAATTGAGAGTTACGGCACTGTAGACGAGTTAAATTCCTACATTGGCATGGTACGATCACAACCAGAAATAGATCCAAGATCTAAAGAAATTTTAATCCATATTCAAGACAAGCTTTTTACATTAGGCGCCATATTAGCCACCGACCCAAAAAAGGCTGTTTTAAAAAGCGGTAAAGAACGTTTAAACATTCCTAGAATACAAGAAGAAGATGTAGAACTTCTTGAGAATGAAATAGACCGAATGAATGCTGACTTACCTCCTATCACCCATTTTGTACTGCCAGGTGGCAATACAATAGTGGCATTTTGTCATATTTCAAGATGTGTTTGCCGTCGTGCAGAACGAATTACAACACATTTGGCAGAAGACGAAGAAGTAGACCAGACAGTTATTCAATATTTGAATAGATTATCCGATTACTTATTTGTGTTGGCACGAAAATTGACTCATTCTACACAAGCTGAGGAAATTAAGTGGATACCCGAAAAACTCTAAATGCAAGGTATTTACTGGATTTCGACATGTAAATACGTTCTTATTAAACTTTGAATAACAATATTCGATAATTTAACTTGCATTAGTCACAAATAATTTTATTTTTGCAAAAACATTAAAATAATTAGTGGTATGTACTGGACTTTAGAATTAGCATCTTATTTAAGTGATGCACCATGGCCTGCTACAAAGGATGAATTAATTGATTATGCAATCCGTACGGGAGCACCTCTAGAAGTAGTGGAAAACCTACAAGCAATAGAAGACGAAGAGGGTGATTCTTATGATTCTATTGAAGAAATTTGGCCAGATTATCCTACAGATGAAGACTTTCTGTGGAATGAGGATGAATATTAATATTTAAGTATACATAAAAAAGTCTCTATGCATAGAGACTTTTTTTATGCCTTTTATTTAGGATGTGAGAACTAAAATAGTTGGGTAACGTCTAATTTTTGTATTATTTTGCACTAGACAAAAGCGGAATGCTTACCCCCTATTACACTTAGCTTAACTTAACAATTAGTAAAGCTTAAAAACAACACCTTTACCTATGGGATTTTTAGACACCATATTAAAAATTTTCGTTGGAGATAAATCCAAAAAAGACATCAAGGAGATCCAACCTATAATCGATGAGATTAAAAAGTTAGAACCAAGCATAGCAAAACTCTCATTAGATGAGTTACGTGCGAAATCGGATGAATTTAGGCAAATTATTCAAGATGCTCAAAAAGACATTCAAGCCGAAATCGCAAAATTGCAAGCACAGGCAGATAACTCATCTAACATCGATGACAAAGAGGTTCTATATAAAAAGATAGACGACCTAAAAGACAAAAGCTACGAAGAAGAGCGAAAAACTCTAGATAGAATTCTTCCAGAAGCATTTGCTGTTATCAAAGAAACGGCAAAACGCTTTACTGAAAATGAAACTCTAGAAGTTACAGCTACTGCTTTTGATAGAGAGCTATCTGGATCCAAAGATTATGTCACCATCGAAGAGGATAAGGCTATCTGGAAAAACTCATGGGAAGCTGCTGGAAGTCAAATGACTTGGAATATGATTCATTATGACGTTCAGCTTATAGGTGGAGTTGCGCTACATCAAGGTAAAGTAGCAGAAATGCAAACGGGAGAGGGTAAAACATTAGTGGCTACCCTACCAGTATATCTTAATGCATTAGCAGGAAAAGGAGTACACCTAGTAACGGTAAACGATTATCTTGCTAAAAGAGATAGTGAGTGGATGGGACCATTATTTGAATTCCATGGTTTAAGTGTAGACTGTATTGACAAACACCGCCCTAACTCTGCTAGCCGTAGAAAAGCATACAATTCTGACATTACCTACGGTACCAATAACGAATTTGGTTTTGACTACCTACGTGATAACATGGCCCACTCACCAGAAGATTTGGTGCAACGCCCACATCACTATGCGATAGTCGATGAGGTAGACTCGGTATTAATCGATGATGCGAGAACACCTCTTATTATTTCAGGACCAGTTCCTGAAGGAGATCGTCATGAGTTTAATGAATTAAAACCTCAGATAGAAAATTTAGTAAATCTACAACGTCGTTATCTTACAGGAGTATTAGCAGAAGCTAAAAAGAAAATTGCTGAAGGAAACGAAAAAGAAGGTGGATTCTTACTATTGAGAGTATATCGTGGTCTTCCAAAAAATAGTGCATTAATTAAATTCCTTTCAGAAGAAGGTATGCGCGCTATCTTGCAGAAAACAGAAAACTATTATATGCAAGACAATAACAAAGAAATGCCTATCGTAGATGAAGAGCTTTACTTTGTTATTGAAGAGCAGAACAATCAAATAGACCTAACAGATAAAGGAATCGAGGTACTTTCTGGAAAAGATGACCCTAACTTCTTTATCATGCCAGAAATGGGAACAGAAATAGCTAAGATTGAAGCTAAAAAACTGTCTCCAGAAGAAGAAGCTAAGGAAAAAGAAGAGCTGTTCCGTGACTTTGGTGTAAAGAGTGAACGTATTCACACATTAAACCAATTATTACGTGCTTACACTCTATTTGAAAAAGATACGGCTTATGTAGTGATGGACAACAAAGTAATGATTGTTGACGAACAAACAGGACGTATCATGGACGGTAGACGTTATAGCGACGGATTACACCAAGCAATTGAAGCTAAAGAGAATGTAAAAATTGAAGCAGCTACTCAAACTTTTGCAACTGTAACTTTACAGAATTACTTCCGTATGTACCGCAAACTATCTGGTATGACTGGTACGGCAACTACAGAAGCTGGTGAGTTATGGGAAATCTACGAATTGGATGTGATGGAAATTCCTACCAATCGCCCAATTGCCAGAGATGATAGACAAGATAAGGTTTATAAAACCAAGCGTGAAAAATATAATGCGGTAATAGACGAAGTTGTAAACCTTTCTGAAGCTGGACGTCCAGTTCTTATAGGTACAACTTCAGTAGAAATTTCTGAGCTATTAAGCCGTATGCTTAACATGCGTGGTATAAAACACAATGTACTGAATGCTAAACGTCACCAAAAGGAAGCAGAAATTGTTGCAGAAGCTGGTAAGGCAGGTATTGTAACTATTGCTACCAATATGGCGGGTCGTGGTACAGACATTAAATTAAGCGATGAAGTAAAAGCAGCTGGTGGTCTTGCTATTATCGGTACAGAACGACATGATTCTCGTCGTGTTGACAGACAGTTGCGTGGACGTAGTGGTCGTCAAGGTGATCCAGGAAGCTCTCAGTTCTATGTATCCTTAGAGGACAACCTAATGCGTTTATTTGGCGGCGACAAAATATTTAAAGCCATGGACCGCTTCGGTGGACTGAAAGAAGGGGAAGTTATTCAAAGCCCTATTATTTCAAAATCTATTGAGCGTGCACAGAAAAAGGTAGAAGAGAACAACTTTGGTGTTCGTAAGCGTCTATTAGAATATGATGATGTTATGAACGCACAACGTGAAGTTGTATACAAACGTCGTTATAATGCATTATTCGGTGAGCGTCTGCAAATCGATATTGCAAATATGATTTACGATACTTCAGAATCCATTGTTGAATTCAATAAAGCATCGCATGACTATAAGAACTTTGAGTTTGAACTCATGCGTTACTTTGCAATGGTTTCTCCAGTAAGTCAAGCTGAGTTTGATAAATTATCTAGCACAGAAATCGCTGGTAAAGTTTACCAAGCTGCATATCGTCATTACGAAGAAAAAATGGCTCAAAATGCTGCGCTTGCTTTCCCAGTTATCGAAAATGTATATGAGAATCATCGCGACAAGTTTAAACGTATATTAGTTCCATTTACTGATGGGGTAAAAACTCTTAATGTTGCTACCGATTTAGAAAAAGCATACGAAACACAAGGAAAACAGCTAGTTTTAGACTTCGAAAAGAACATTACTTTAGCAATAATGGATGATGCATGGAAAACGCATCTACGTAAAATGGACGAGCTAAAGCAATCCGTTCAATTAGCGGTTCACGAACAAAAAGATCCGTTGCTAATTTACAAGTTTGAAGCGTTCGAATTATTCAAGCAAATGCTTGACAATGTAAATAAAGACATCCTTTCTTTCTTGTTTAAAGGAGAATTACCAAAACAAGATCAAGAGCAAATTAAAGATGCACAGCAAGTGCGCAAGCCTAAAGAGAAGTTAGAAACTCAAAAGGAAGAAGTGCTTAATATGGATGAGCGTGCAGAGCAAGCAAGACAAGCTGGACAAAGCACACAACCTCAACAGCAACAAGTAACCGAAACTATTGTTAGAGACAAACCAAAAATTGGTAGAAATGATCGTGTTACTATTCAGAATATAAAAACTGGAGAGAAGAAAGAGATTAAATACAAACATGCAGAAGCGCTTATCGAAGCAAATGAATGGGTGCTAGTAGAGTAAAAAAATCCCTTGATAAATTTAAAATCCCCTTTCTACAAGAGAGGGGATTTTTTTATTAAAAAAACTCCAAAGTCAAATCTTAAAATATATACTTTCTAAGCTCGACTTGTTAAGATCGGTTTAGGGGAATAGATGTTATTCGAAATGAATAACATTGTAATTATAGAATTCTAATTATGGGGAAGAAAATATTCAAACGTATTACGATTAAACCCAACTTATTCTTTATCCGTGTTTAACCATCGAATATCAATAGTTGCATTATCCTGCATCGCATTAGTATACGGACACATATCGTGTGCTGTCTTAATTAATTTGGTTGCCTCTTCTTCGGTTAGATTAGGCAGATAACAGTCTAATGATACTTTTAAACGGAGCTTACTACTATTATCTTTTTGTAAACTCACATTAGAAGTAACCGAGAAGTTAGGCTGTAATTTAATTTGCAATTGCTCTGCGACAAGTTGTAGCAAACCAGAAAAGCAGGCACCATAAGCTGCACCAAATAATTGCTCGGAATTAGTACCTTCACGATAGTTCGTTCCAAAGCTACCAACGGAAGAAAGCGGCAAACGAATACTTCCGTTTTCCGACTGGACTCGACCATTGCGTCCTCCCGTTGCAATAACTCTTACTGTGTGTAATGTTTCCATAAGTTTATTTTTTAAGTATATTTATAATCTAAAGTTAAACTAACTTTTATGGATAACAACTCACATTCACTATACTTTATATAGATTTAACATAACTTGAACAAATTCGACAAACATAAAAGTGCTTTGCAAGAAAAAGATGGCGTTAATCGCCCCAATGCTTTAAATATCAACAGAATAAAAGATTTAAAAAGCAAATCGAAAACGAGTATCGATTCATCTGAACTTGCACAACGCGTTATTGATGGAGATATGGTAGCTTTAAGTCAAGCTATTACTATTATAGAAAGTACTGCACATAAACATCAAGAATTAGCTAAAGACATTCTACACAGATGTCTATCTGCTAATAAACCTTCTATCCGAATTGGTATTACGGGAGTACCAGGTGTCGGAAAAAGTACTTTTATAGAAAGTTTTGGAAAGTTACTCACCTCTAAAGGATATAAAGTGGCCGTACTAGCGGTAGATCCTAGTAGCTCTATTACTAAAGGAAGTATTTTAGGAGATAAAACACGAATGGAATTACTTGCCAAAGACCCTAATGCCATCATTCGGCCGTCTCCTGCAGGATCCTCTTTAGGCGGTGTTGCCAGAAAAACTAGAGAAACTATTATATTATGTGAGGCAGCTGGCTTTACACACATATTGGTAGAGACAGTAGGTGTAGGACAAAGTGAAACCATTGTACATTCTATGACAGACTTCTTCTTACTGCTAAAATTAGCTGGTGCAGGAGATGAACTACAAGGCATAAAGCGTGGGATTATGGAAATGGCTGATCTAATATTAATAAATAAAGCGGATGGGGATAATGAAGTACCTGCACGAAGAGCTAAAGCAGAATTCAACAGAGCATTAAAGCTATATCCAGAAAAGGCAACTGGATGGAAGCCTACTACCCTAACTTGTAGCGGACTGCATAATAAAGGTATAGATAAGGTTTGGGAGAAAATAGAATCATATAAATCTCTTACCAAAGAAAATAAATCTTTTGAAGCGAGACGAAAAGAGCAAAATAGATTTTGGTTAATGCAAACTATAGAAGAACAGTTAAAACAAAGATTCTATGCAAAACCAGAAGTGAAGAAAGTTATAGATGATAAAATAAAGGCAGTGGAAGAACAAAAGCTCACTCCATTTGAAGCCGCACAATATCTTCTGGATTTATAATTCAAATTAAGTCATCATTACACTCCATTAATTCCGATATGGAAAACCTAACAATACTTATTCCTATATACAATGAAGAAGATAATCTTTCTCGTTTATATACTGAGTTAAATGCCTACATAGAAATAGCAAGTCTACCTACAAATGCTCTGTTAATTAATGATGGATCTACAGATAAAAGTAAACAGTTAATCAAAGAAATATGTAAAAAGAACACCAAATTTAAAGCTATACATTTTAAAAAAAATTACGGACTTAGTGCTGCATTAAAAGCAGGATTCGATAATGTGAATACCACTTATGTAGCTTATATGGATGCAGACTTACAAACCTCTCCATTCGACTTTGAAAAACTACTTTATTATAGAAATGAATTTGAATTAGTAACTGGCATTCGAGCTAACCGTAAAGACAGTTGGATAAAGAAACTATCTGGGAAAATCGCTAATAAAATTAGAAGACTTTTCACTAAAGATGGCATGGAAGATACGGGTTGTCCTTTAAAAATAATCCGTACTTCTTACGCAAAAGAAATTCCGATGTTCCGCGGTTTACATAGGTTTCTGCCTGCGATGATTTTATTACAAAATGGTAAAGTAAAACAAATACCTGTACAACATTATCCAAGGTTGGCGGGAGAAGCAAAATTTGGCTTACGAAATAGATTAATTGGCCCTTTTATCGATTGTTTTGCTTATTTGTGGATGAAAAAAAAATATATCCAATATGAAATCGAGGAAGAATCATGAGTGATTTTTTGATTTATGGCATTGGATTCAGCGCTCAACTTCTCTTCTCTGCTCGACTGTTAATACAGTGGTTTCTATCAGAGAAAAATAAAAAGATAGTAACACCCAGCATATTTTGGATACTGAGTTTACTTGGTGCTATTTTATTATTTATTTATGGGTTTTATCGAAAGGATGCACCTATAATGTTCGGGCAAACATTAACGTATTTTATCTACATTCGTAATCTACAGTTACAGAATAATTGGCATAAGATTGGTAAGTATATTCGTTGGTCAATTATAGGAATACCTCTTGTGTTATTATTCATCGCCTTTCTTACAAATGGAATAAAGCAAGACTTTAAATTTTTAAGAT
>JAJYTI010000046.1 GCA_021793135.1 Bacteroidota bacterium | reverse complement strand
ATCGGAAATCGGCATTATCTTGACGCAATAAGGTTCTATACTCAGCCCTAGAAGTAAACATCCTATATGGTTCTTCTGTACCTTTGGTAATCAAATCATCTATTAAAACTCCGATGTAAGCTTCGTTTCTTTTCAATATAAAAGGCTCTTCTTCACGAATAGCTAAATGTGCATTTATCCCAGCTAACAAACCTTGACATGCTGCTTCTTCATAACCGGTAGTACCATTAATTTGTCCAGCAAAATATAGTCCGGAAATTAATTTTGTTTCTAAGGTATATTTCAATTGTGTAGGAGGAAAATAATCATATTCTATAGCATACCCAGGTCTAAAAAATTTCACATTCTCAAAACCTTTTACAGCTTTTAAAGCTTTGTACTGGACATCCTCTGGCAAAGAAGTTGAAAATCCATTTACATAATATTCAACGGTATGCCATCCTTCGGGTTCAACAAAAATTGGATGACGTTGTTTACCAGAAAAACGATTGATTTTATCTTCTATAGAAGGACAATAACGTGGACCTAAACTCTGAATCGCACCATTAAACATAGGTGATCTATCAAAACCTTCTTTTAAAAGCTCATGAACTTCTGGACTCGTATAAGTCATATAACAACTACGTTGTTCTTTTATAGGCTGCGTTAAATCAGAATAGGAAAATTTTTGTGTTACATCATCACCAGGTTGTTCTTCCATTTTAGAAAAATCTAAAGATCTTCCATCTACTCTTGGAGGTGTACCAGTTTTCATTCGGCCAGATTCAAAACCTAGTGCAACCAACTCTTCTGTAATTCCAGTAGAAGCACGTTCACCAGAACGTCCTCCTCCAAATTGTTTTTCACCTATATGAATTAAACCATTTAAAAAAGTCCCATTAGTAAGTATAACTTTTTTAGACTTGATTTCTATTCCCATTTGAGTCTTTACTCCTACAACCTTTTCACCTTCCACTAAAAGTCCAGAAACCATTTCTTGATAAAAATCTAAGTTTGGAGTTTGTTCTAACATCAAACGCCAAGTTTCGGCAAAACGCATACGGTCACTTTGCACTCTGGGACTCCACATTGCAGGTCCTTTAGATTTATTGAGCATTTTAAATTGTATAGCAGACTTGTCACTAACTATTCCACTATATCCACCCAAGGCATCAATTTCTCGAACTATTTGTCCTTTTGCAATTCCTCCCATCGCTGGGTTACAGGACATCTGTGCAATGTTCTGTAAATTCATAGTAATAAGTAGTGTAGCAGATCCTAAATTTGCTGCAGCTGCAGCTGCTTCTGAACCTGCGTGTCCTCCCCCTACAACAATAACATCATATACTTTATTGAACATAACTACAATTTTGTTCCACGTGGAACATTATAAATTATCTTTTAAAAAATCTCGTAAACTTAAAGCCCAATCCTCTTTCGTACGCATCGCTTTTTCCTCGGCATCCGTTAGATCGTCATATCCACAAATATGCAACACGCCATGTATAATAACACGATGCAGTTCATCTACAAAACTTACACCAAAATCCATAGCATTCTCTTTAACGCGATCAATAGAAATATAAATTTCTCCATTCACCAAATCACCTACTCTATAATCAAAACTTATAATATCGGTAAGTGTATCGTGTTGTAAAAACTCAACATTTAAATCATATAAATAAGCATCAGAACAAAACACATAGGTTAAGTCACCTAGTTCTAAAGATTCTTCTTCGATAATATATTTAATCCATTCAGTAACTTCGGACTGGTTTTCTAACTCAAAATCTATTTCACTCTGATAGGTAATCATAATTTTAATTTGATGAAATATTAAGCTTTAAATCAATCTGCAAAAATACAACAACCCAAAGACATATGGTGTTAATAGAAGTAACTATTTGTTAAAAAGAGATGTCAGTTATCCTCTTTAGTTTTTTGATTAGAATTGAAAAACCAACGTACTTTATAACGATAATATGGTGTAAATGGTAATGACTCTCTATTTAATGTTTCTGTGGAAGGTAATTTTTCTATAGGCGTTAATTCCAAAGAATTATTAGAACCAGAGTAATCCTTAAAATTAGTAGTAGCCTCACGATCTTCTTTTTGTTCTTGTTGCAGAGTTGCCTTTTCTAACTCCAATAATCTATGCAATATCTGTTGCATTTGCCTTCTAATTGCATCGTTATTTCCTTGTTCTAAAAGCTTGAGAGATACATCATCCATTTCTTCAAGGATTCCTTCAACATCACGACCTTCTATACCATGCTGACGAAGATAATCTTCTAATTGCATCTTCAATTGTTGTTGTTGCTTATAAATTTCGTAATAACTACCATCTTCTCCATCTACATCCATATAAGAATCCCCCTCTCCAGTTTGTCCATTTTCTCCACTCGATGGTTGTCCATCACCTTCTTCAGAAGAGTTCTCATCCCCATCAGAATCAGATTCACCTTCATTATTATCACCTTCTTGATTACCATCGGAATCATCACCTTCATCCTCTTCTCCATCCATTAAACTTTCTTGAATTTCAATAATATCAGATAATTGAGAATCAGAGCTTTCTCCTTGACCTCCAGAAGATTGCATATCCATTTGCATGTTTTCTAAAATGTCACTTAAAATAACGGCTAACTCATTGGAACCACTAAGTGCATATTGTTGTTGGGTAACACCATTAGAAATACGATTTTGTGCTAAATCATCAAGAGAGACATCGATATGATCATTGATCTCTGTAGTTAATTCATGTACTCGTTTACCAATGCTAGGTTGACGTAAAGAAAGAGAGAATAGACTATCATTTACATGTCTAAAATTTTGTTTCAAATCGTTTTGATTTGTTAAATAGCTTCCATACTTTGGATTAGAGAAATGGATATTATCAAACACCTCTATAAGTTCTTCTTGCGAAAAAGAAAAGCGAACTAAATTGTCCAAAATCTGTCTTAAAACAGCAGCATCTTCAGCAACGGACTGCATACCACCAGACATTTGTTCTTGTTGCATAGTTTGAGCAAGTTGTTGCATTTGTTGTCCAGCTCGTTGTTGAGAGGGTTTACTATTCTCTGGAGAACCCTTTTCTATTTTATCTAATGCATCTTGTTGATCATTAGAAATTCTATCTTCTGCTTGTTTATCTTGATGTAAAGGAAATGGTTTTAAAAGACCTTGGTTTTCTTGCATTAAAGCATCCATTTCCTCTTTAAACTTGTCAAATTTTTCCTGAAGTTTTTCTTGTTCTTTTCTAATATTATCCGTTTCGGATTCCGCTAAATTTTCTTGTTTCTCTCCTAATTCCATTAAATCAGAAGCTAGTTTATTATTTTTTTCTGAAACATAAAATCTCTTTGTGAGTTCTAATAGCTGACTTAAATTCTTTTCTTGAATCTTCTTTTGTTGCTTATACTCCTCTATCTCTTTTAATAAATCTTCGTTAGAAATTTTAGATTGATATTCCTCTAATTTATCTAATACCTCTTGATTCTTTTGCAATTCTTGAAGTTGCTCCTCCATTCGATCTTGTAACTGTTCTTTTTCAGATTGGGAAGAAGCATCTGTATCAAGTTTTTCTAAATTTTCTTTTAAGTCTTGTGTTAGTTTTTCTAAATTTTCAAGTGAAAGTTTTTCTTGTTTAGTAAAAGATTGAACTTTTTGAGCATCCTCCCATAGAATATTTTCACTTGTACGTTCTAAATTTTCAAGCTCTTCTAAAGTAGAATTATCCTCTTTCCATTTTTCCATATTTTCAGATAGATTCTGCAACTTATCTTTTTGAAAATCAAGTTGTGAATCTTTAAGTGAATTTGAGGATAATGCTTCTATAGTACCAGAATCAGAGCGTGTAGTTTTATATCCATTAATCACATCATTATCCGACACTTCAAAATAAAACACATAACTCCCCTCTTCTTCTATATATTCACGAGTGTCGAAAGTAAATTGAAATTCTTCGAATGCTTCTCCAGATAATGGAATATCAAAACTCTCCCTTTCAGAAGGATTGCCCGAAGGAAAAATTACAAATCGTAAGCGATGCAACCCATAATCATCTTCAGCAACACCAGTAAATTGATAAATAGTGGGCTCGACTTCATTTTTTTGTTTTTCTATGGTAATACTAGGATAGGCATCTTTTAATACCTGCATTTTAAAATGCATATGTTCCTTTTGATTGGACTGATTATTTACTGCTTGAATAGTATAATCAAAAGAAGATAAAACGTTTTGCTGGAGAACGTAATTTTCTTTCTCAAATTGGAAGTTATATATAGAATCGGATTGTAGCATTTGCAACATATCTGATTGTTTTGTTTGTACATTCCAAATAACCATAGAACCTTCAGGCACTTCCGATGTACCACTACCTCGTATAGTAGAAGAAGAAATTCTAGTATGTGCAGGTGGCTGAATATATAACTCCATATTCTCAATAAAAGGTTTTGGTAAAACCTCTAATAGAAAATCTTGGCGAACTTTATTATTCCCAATTATAGAAAAAGGAATATCTCCTTCTTTAGTATTAATCTGATATGTATAAATACCATTTTTATCTGGTTGAAGATAATATTCCTCATTCTCTATTAACAAAGCAACTTCTTCTGGTATACGTTTGCCTTCGACAGTAAAAGCCAAATCAAAACTTTGATTTTGCACTACATTTAGAGAATCATTCAATAACTCGAAAGTATAAGGTGCTGGAGGTGTATAAGCAATATTATAATTAGAAACCCTTTGGTAACTATTACCAAACCAATTAGCATCCGCTATTAAATAACTCATTGCAAAAACAAGTAGTGGTAAAGCAAAGTAGGGTAAGTATTTCTTATTGGAATTATAAGAAACCGCTTTCTCAAAAGAAACGGTTTGCATCTCTTTTGTTTTTTGTTCGATACTTGCTAAAAGCAACTCCGATGAATCGCCTGAATTCTGTAACTGCAACGTATTCAATAATTTATCAGAAACTTCAGGGAAATGTCCACCAATAATTTTAGCAGCATTTTCGTATGTTATTCCTTTTCTTAATTTCAATAATTTACTTAATGGAATTAAAATCAAGCGATATAACAAAGCTATTTCTACCAACACGAACGACCAAAATAATACCTTACGGCCTGTTGGCGGAAGCCAAAAGAAATACTCTATTAAAAGAGTGAGTAAAAAATATAATAAGCCAATACTGAGAAATAAAATAGTTCCTCGTAAGATTTCGTTGGAATGATACTTACGAACAAATTTTTCTAACTTCTGTTTTAATTCTTGATGGGCTTGCATAGAAACAAATATACTACACCTAAAATATAACTAGCTATAATACTAAGATTAAGACCAAATAGCAAGAAAAATAAAATAGAAAACGATAAAACCTTGAAAAACTAGAAAAATAAGTAGCTCTAGAAATAATTATTACAATAAAAATTACTTCCCAATCGAAAATGCAACTTAAAAGCTTTCTATTAGGCTTTAAGTTCTAATTTATTTAATAGAAAATGGCACCTAGTATTTGTATCTTTGCATCCACTAAAAGTTAAAAAATATGTCTAAAAGAGTTCGCGTGCGTTTTGCACCAAGTCCTACTGGGCCATTACACATAGGCGGTGTTCGTACCGCTTTATACAATTATCTATTTGCTAAAAAAAATGGAGGTGATTTTATTCTTCGTATCGAAGATACGGATCAAAATCGTTACGTAGAAGGAGCAGAAGAATATATTATAGAAGCTTTAAACTGGTTAGAAATCCCTTATGACGAAGGACCAGGAAAAGAAGGAGATTGTGGACCATACAGACAAAGCGAACGAAAAAGCATATATAAAGATTATGCTGAAAAACTAATCGATAGTGGCAACGCATACTATGCTTTTGATACTCCAGATGAGCTTGCACAATTACGTGAGGAATACGAAAGTAAAGGAGAAACTTTTATCTATAACTGGCATAACCGTGATAGATTAAATAACTCCCTAAATATGGATGCAGACATACTTGCAGCAAAATTAGAAAATGGAGATCCATACATCATTCGTTTTAAATCGCC
The DNA here is from genome assembly GCA_021793135.1 of Bacteroidota bacterium. Lineage (GTDB taxonomy): Bacteria > Bacteroidota > Bacteroidia > Flavobacteriales > Flavobacteriaceae > JAJYTI01. Next base: position 7,228 of record JAJYTI010000046.1, on the reverse strand, counting down.
TGCAAACGAAGTCTTGGAATTAGAAGACATGATTCGCGGAAATATAAAAGTAGACACTAGTACATTAGACGATAAAGTATTATTTAAGAGTGATGGAATGCCTACTTATCACCTAGCAAATATTGTAGATGATAGAACCATGCATATCACGCATGTTATTCGAGGAGAAGAATGGTTACCTTCATTAGCACTTCATGTAATGCTATATCGTGCATTTGGATGGGAAGCTCCACAATTTGCACACTTACCACTTATTATGAAACCTGTGGGAAAAGGAAAATTAAGCAAACGTGATGGAGATAAAATGGGATTCCCAGTTTTCCCATTAGAATGGCATGCTCCAAATGGTGAAATATCTAGTGGTTATAGAGAAAGTGGTTATTTACCAGAAGCAGTAATCAATATGCTTGCACTATTAGGTTGGAATCCTGGAACAGAACAAGAATTATTCGATTTAGAAGATTTAGTACAAGCTTTCGATATTAATAGAGTACACAAATCTGGGGCTAAATTTAATCCAGAAAAAACCGATTGGTTCCAACACCAATATATGCAAAAGAAAGAAGATTCTTATTTAGTATCGGCTTTACAAGAATTATTAAAGGAGAAAGGAATCGAGGCAAACATATCTTTAGAAAAAGTGGTTGGTTTACTTAAAGAACGAATTACTTTTACTAGAGATCTTTGGGAACAAGGCGATTTCTTTTTTGAAGCTCCAGCTTCTTTCGACGAAAAAGCACAGAAAAAAGCAGTTAAAGAAGATACTTCCGAAATTCTACAAAACATAATCGATAAAATACAAGCTCAAAACGAATGGAATAGCACTGCACTATCTGATAATATTAAAGGATGGGTAAAAGAAAGTAAAATAGGTTTTGGACGAGTGATGATGCCGCTACGTTTATCTTTAGTTGGAGAAATGAAGGGTCCTGATGTATTTGATATTATTGAATTATTAGGAAAAGAAGAAAGTATCAATAGAATTAAAAAATTTATAGAACAAATAGCATAACAAGAAGATAATTAGAAGATTTTAGTTATTTTTATTCAAAAAAGTATATGATAACAGGTTATATTATATTAGGAGTTATTTTTCTAATTATTTTAAACGGCCTCTTTGTTGTAAAACAACAGAGTGCTGCGATTGTAGAACGCTTTGGAAAGTTTCAGAAAATCTCTTCTCCAGGAATCAATTTTAAAGTTCCTGTATTAGACCAAATTGCAGGTCGAGTAAATCTTAAAGTACAACAACTAGACGTTATAGTAGAAACTAAAACAAAGGATGATGTATTTGTACGACTTAAAATTTCTGTACAATTTAGAGTGGGGCAAGAAAAAATATACGATGCGTTTTATGAATTAGAAGATCCACACGGACAAATTACCTCGTATGTATTTGATGTAGTGCGCGCAGAAGTGCCTAAGATGCGATTAGACGATGTTTTTGAGCGAAAAGATGATATTGCTATTGCCGTTAGCGAAGAGCTGAATGATGCGATGTTAAGCTACGGATATAAGTTTATTAAAACTTTAGTAACCGATATAGATCCAGACGAGAACGTAAAACACGCAATGAACCGAATAAATGCATCGGAACGTGCAAAGACTGCTGCAGAATATGAAGCAGAAGCCGATCGTATTAGAATTGTAGCTAAAGCACGTGCAGAAGCAGAAAGTAAACGATTACAAGGACAAGGTATTGCGGATCAAAGACGTGAGATTGCGAGAGGACTAGAAGAAAGTGTAGATATACTAAATAAGATAGGTATCAACTCACAAGAAGCTTCTGCCCTAATTGTTGTAACACAACACTACGATACACTTCAATCTTTAGGCGAGGGTACAAACTCTAACTTGATATTATTACCAAATAGTCCACAAGCTGGTAGTGATATGCTTAATGATATGCTTGCTTCCTTTGTAGCAAGTAACCAAATAGGAGAACAAATCAAAAAGCAAAACGAAGAGAAAGAAAAGAAAAACAAGTAATTTTTTTTTAAAATAATTTTATCTAAAAATCCGTTTTAGCTTATTTAAAACGGATTTTTTATTTGTATTGTACTTAGAAGTAACAAATAAGATAAAATCTACTTATATTAGTTTATTACTTTTTAAATTGATTATCAACATAACTAACTGCTGATTTCTTTTTATGAAAACAATACAATTACCATTCATTCTAAAGCTAACTTTAGTATTAATAAGTGTTCTTTGCATAGGCTATTTATTAGTTATAGGCGAAAGCATTATAGCACCATTTTTTCTTGCTTTTTTATTGGCATTGCTGTTTCGACCATTTGCAAAATATTTAGAACAGAAACTTAAGTTTCCACGACTACTATCTACTTTTAGTTCGGTATTTATCATTCTAATAGTCATCGTTGGATTAAGTATATTTTTTAGTTTACAATTGTCTGATTTTAGTAATGATTTGCCAGATTTAAAAGAACAATTTGAAACCGTCTTTGATGATATGCAAGTTTGGGTAGAAAACAATATTGGAATTAATGCAACCAAACAATTCGATTATATCGATAAAGGATTGGATGAATTAATGTCATCCTCAGGTGTAATATTAAGTTTTACCGTAGGCATGTTTTCTTCTAGTTTAGGATTCTTAGCCTTCTGTCTCATCTTTTTTATATTCATTTTAAGCTACAGAAGATTATTATACAATTTTCTAATCCATGTATTTTCAAACAAACACAGCGGTATTGTAAAACAAACAGTTTCTGAAGTAGAAAAAATGACAAAAAGTTATTTGATTGGTGTGAGTATTCAAGTGCTTATCGTCACTATTTTAACCTCTGTTGCTCTAGCTATATTTGGAGTAAAATATGCTATACTACTTGGAGTACTAACCGGAATAATAAATATAATACCCTATGTAGGAATAACATTATCTGGAATAATAGCATGCTTTTTTGCTTTTGCTACAAATAGTCCTATCACAGCACTTTATGTATTGATAAGCTATATTGTAATTCATACGATTGATGGAAATATTATCCTACCTTTTGTAATTGGATCGAAGGTAAAAATAAATGCACTTTTCACTTTTATAGGAATATTAATTGGTGCATCGCTATGGGGAATATCTGGAATGTTCTTATGTATTCCAGCATTAGCTATTATAAAAATTATTACCAGTAAAATAGATGAAGTTAAAGCTTGGAGTGAGGTTTTAGGAGAAGGAAAATCTTAATTCACATTAAAGTAATAAGAAAAACGCGTTTTAGAGGCTTCTAAAACGCGTTTTGTTATTTAATAAAGATCTATATTTAATATTTACGATAGCGCCATGTACGCACTAAATTCAATGCTATATCTATAGCCCTACTCGTTAGGGTTCGTCGTACATAAGAGGAAACAAAAGTTCTTGTCATTTCCGCTGGTCTAAAAGCATTTTTAGTTCGCTGTGAAACCATACGGATTTCTTCTCTACATACATCAGCTTGGAGCTTTAATAGCATTAAATCGCGATCTAGCTCATCAAAACTTTTATATCTTTTATTTATCCTCATAAGTCTATTTTTCTCTCTTATATTCTTCATGAACAAACCATTCCGAAGTTTTCATTAAAATCTTTCGTTCTAGAATTTTCTTCCCAAAGGCAGAAACTAGAATCAACAAGAGAAGATAAAAACCAGCCATGATAAAATAACCATAGGCTACGTTTCCTAATGCTTCCCCAATAAGACGAGCAAGTCCAAAAGAAAGAAAAAAGAAAATCAGTAATAAAATAGCTCCAAATAAGAGAGTAAAGAAAAAGGATCGAGCCATTTTCATGACTGCTTTATACAAGAGTAACTTGTAATAATCCAATTTATACTCTCCGTATTCTACTATCTTATCCCCTATTTCGTGCAGGTTATCTCCGAAGTTACGATACGGCATAAGTGAGTTCTTATTTACTTAATTTCGCATTTTCTTTACGAAGACCTTCTAGTTTCCTTTCTAAAGCTAATAAAATATCATCTGCTTTATCGCTAGCGCCTTCTAGTGTATCAGATAATTTTTCTTCAAAACTAGATCTAGCTTCTTGAGCTTTTTTAGAAAGTTTGGTTGCAGTTTCTTCTACCCCCTCTTTTAAACGCTCACCCGCTTTTTGAGCTTCATCGCCAATTCTCTTTCGAGTTTCGCTACCTTTTGCTGGTGCATATAAAATTCCTACTCCAGCACCAATAATTGCACCGGTTAATAAAGCTAATAATGTTTCTCCTGTATTTGAACTCATATTATTTGGTTTTAAATTAGTTTAACAATAATTCATTATCAAATATATGAACATTAGCATACACTTTATGTTAATAAGCGGTTAAGTTAATAGCAATTAATTCTTTAAAATATTATTTATTAAGATTCTTTAATTTTAGCCCATGAATCTCTTAAAGGTACTGTTCTATTGAAAACTAATTTATCTGCGGTAGTATCTTTATCTACTACAAAATATCCTATTCGTTGGAACTGTACTTTATCTTCTACTTTTAAATCTTTAAGGCTTGGTTCTACATATCCAGTGATTACCTCTAAAGAATTTGGATTTACATATTCCATAAAATCCACATCTTTATCACTTTCTGGATCCGGTACAGAAAATAATCTATCGTATAAACGAACCTCAGCTTCTAATGCATGTGGAACAGACACCCAGTGTAACGTACCTTTTACTTTACGTTTAGATGCTTCTGTACCACTACCACTTCTAGAATCAGGATCGTACGTACAATGGATTTCTAAAATATTTCCTTCGTCGTCTTTAACTACCGATTCTCCTTTAATAATATAAGCACTTTTTAAACGTACTTCTTTACCTAAAGTTAAACGGAAAAACTTACGATTTGCTTCTTCTTTAAAGTCACTACGCTCAATATAAATTTCTCTGCTAAAAGGAATTTTTCTCGTACCTGCAGTTTCATCTTCTGGATTATTTTCTGTTTCTAACCACTCTTCCTGTCCTTCTGGATAGTTAGTGATTACCAGTTTTACTGGATCTAGAACAGCCATTACTCGATTTGCTTTTTTATTCAGGTCATCACGAATAAAAAATTCTAAGTGAGAAACATCGATTAAATTCTCTCTTTTTCCAACTCCAATACTATTTGCAAAGTTTACAATAGACTCAGGCGTATATCCTCTTCTACGTAAACCAGAAACTGTAGGCATTCTTGGATCATCCCATCCTTTTACCACACCTTCATTTACTAAACGTAAAAGTTTACGTTTACTAACTACCGTATGGCTTAAGTTACGTCTCGCAAACTCACGTTGAATAGGACGAATCTTTTTATCATCGTAAATTTGGTCTAAGAACCAATCATATAATTCACGGTGAGGTAAAAATTCTAATGTACAGAACGAGTGTGAAATTTGTTCTATATAATCACTCTCACCATGTGTCCAATCATACATTGGATAAATATTCCAATCATTTCCAGTACGATAGTGAGGTGTATCATTAACAATACGATACATGATAGGGTCACGCATTAGCATGTTTGGCGAAGCCATATCTATCTTAGCACGTAAAACATGTTCTCCGTCTTTATACTTACCATCACGCATAGCTTCAAACAATTCCATGTTTTCTTCTACGCTTCTATCTCTATATGGACTTGCAACTCCTGGAGTTGTTGGTGTACCTTTTTGTTCTGCAATTTCTTCTGCAGATTGAGAGTCTACATAGGCTAATCCTTTTTTGATAAGCACAACTGCCCAATCATATAATTGTTGGAAATAATCGGATGCGTATACTTCTTCTGCCCATTCGTAACCTAACCACTCTACATCACGTTTTATAGCATCTACATATTCTTGCTTTTCACTAAGTGGATTGGTATCGTCAAAACGCATATTTACCGGTGCATTATATTTTTGTCCTAATCCAAAATTTAGACAAATAGATGATGCATGCCCAATGTGCAAATAACCATTAGGCTCTGGCGGAAAACGAAAGCGTAATTGATCTTTCGTATATTTTTCTTTTAAATCTTTTTCTATTATTTGCTCTAGAAAATTCAGGCTTGTGGTTTCTTTTTCCATAATATGTAAGTATGAAACAAAGATATTAAAACTATCTTTGCAAAAATAAATAAATATGGGAGTGATTCACTTAAAAGACATTCGCGTCTATAGTTATCATGGATGTCTAATGGAGGAAGCTGCAATTGGCTCGGAATATCTAGTAAACTTAAAGGTTTGGGCAAACTTAAATCCATCAGCTAAAAGCGATGAATTAGCTGATACGGTAGATTATGTTTTATTAAATCGCATCGTAAAGGAAGAAATGGCAATCCGATCGAAGCTACTAGAGCATGTAAGCAAACGAATTATAGATCGAGTTTTGAAAGAATCTAGTGCTGTAAATAAAGTTATGGTATCGGTTGCAAAAATAAATCCACCTATAGGAGGAGATGTAGCTCAAGTAAGTGTTTGCTTAGAACAAAACAGAGAGTAATACCATAATTTTTAAAACAATACTTTTATTAAATATTAATCTATAACAGATATTCGCTTATTAAAATATTTTTATTTAAGTTTGCGCTATTCTTTGCAAAAGGCATCGTGGCCGAGTGGCTAGGCAGAGCTCTGCAAAAGCTTGTACAGCGGTTCGAATCCGCTCGATGCCTCAACAAAACAAAAGCTATTTCTAATTATAGAGATAGCTTTTTTTATTTACTTTTTCAAAGTGATTGCTTCATTATTAGGTAAGAGATTCAAGTCGGTTTTCAATTTGTTATGAAATATTCCTTGAATCAATAGAAGGACTCCAAATGCCATGATAAGTATACTAATCCATCGTTTGGCATTAAAAATAAATCTTGGCGTCATTTTGTTTTTCAACTTTTTTGCCAACATAATTTTGATTAAATCTATTGAGAAAAATGTAATCAAAACTACAGAAAGAAACACATACATTTCTTGAGTACTCGAAGTAGCAGTAGTCGCAATAATAAGAATTCCAATCCATCCTGCAAGCACACTAAAATTTACAAAATTGAGCAAAAAACCTTTTAGAAATAAACTTCCTAAATTCCGTTTTACTACTAATGCGTAATGTTCTCTAACTATTTTAAAGATAGATCTATTGGTCTGAACATAGGTTATAATACCATATGCTAGCATAAGTACTCCGCCAAAAATAAATAAAGCGGGATCATCTTTTAATTTTTCTAGAATTTGAGAAGTACTGAAAATTGCGATTATAATAGATATAATATCGGCTAAA
>JAJYTI010000045.1 GCA_021793135.1 Bacteroidota bacterium | reverse complement strand
ATACTATCTACTACTAATGCTCCAGAGTCTGCAGAGGTAATGATAAAGCTACAAATTAATACTACTCCCAATACTTTAAGAACCATAGCTAATGGGAACTTTTCGAAAAACACATACAAAGCCGTCGAAATATCATTGTTTACAGCTTCTATAACTGCCGTATCTCCTTGTAATATATCGTTCATCGTTACACCACCAAAAGCAGTAAACCATAAGAAAGTAACGGCAGCAGGAAGAATTAATACACAAAGTATAAATTCTTTAATGGTGCGTCCTTTAGAAATACGTGCTATGAAAGTACCTACGAAAGGCGACCAAGAAATCCACCACCCCCAATACATGATGGTTCTTATTTTTTGCCAATTAGTATCGGTTAAAGTCTCTGTCCAGGTCGTCATATCTATAAAATGAACTAGATAACTACCTATGTTTTGAATGTAAGATCTGAAGATAAACGTAGTAGGACCTAAAATTAAAACTAAAATAAATATGGTGAGTGCCACTCTAATATTAAGAATACTCAGTATTCGTACTCCTCTATTTACTCCACTAAAGGCAGATAGTGTAGAGATACCGGTAATAGTTATTATCGCAATGATTTGAAAGAGTAATGTACTAGGAATTCCAAATACGTGAGTAAATCCAGCGTTTATCTGTCCAACACCAAAACCAATGGTTGTTGCAAGTCCAAAAATAGTAGTAATTACTGCCATAATATCTACTAAATCACCCATCCAACCATGAATTCTATTTCCTAAAATAGGATAGAATGCTGATCGTAGTGTCAATGGCATTTTTCTATTATATGTAAAATAGGCTAGCGATAATCCTACTAAAGAATAAATAGCCCATCCATGAATTCCGTGGTGTAGGAAAGAAAAGTTTATTGCTTCTTGGGCGATTGCCGTAGGATCTTGTCCCGCCAGACGAGGTGGATTTAAAAAATCACGTACTGGGTCGGCAATACTGAATAATACTAGACCATTTCCAATTCCTGCACTAAATAACATGGCAAACCATGCCCAAATACTGAATTCTGGTTTTGCTTTGGCACCACCTATTCGAATTTTTCCATATTTGCTAAAAGCAAAGTAGAAGCAAAAAATGATAAATACATTTACCGCTAAGGTATAAATCCATCCACCATGTGTAGAGACTGCATCTTGTGCTTTAGCAAAATAAATATCAGCTTGATCTTCAAATAGTAGGGTGAGTACCACACTTAATATTAGAATTGTGGTAGTTGCAATAAACACACGTTTATTGACCACCAAACCTAAGAATTTAGAGGAACTGTCTCCTCTAGAAACTTTTGATGACATATAATATAATGATTTAATGAATAAAAAAGAATCCTTATTCTTCTAGGTTGTTTTTAGAAGATTATAATTAAGGATATATAGAGTAAATATGTAATGGACAGAAAACCTCTATCGACTAGAAAAAAACTTGCGTACCAACGCGTAATGTTTGCTATTGGTACAATTTGTAAAATAGAATTGATTTTTACTTAGGACGATTCTAGTATTGGCTTCAGATGTTCTGAAGTTAATAAGTTTCATAATATTGGTTTTCTTTGTCGAAGTATTATAAGGAAATTAAATTAAAGCAACAAACAACTTTGTGAACTTTCTTTAATGAAACATAATTATCCTTATATAAAATGTAGTGAAACCAATAAAAAAAGCAGTCCACTCAGATTATACTGAATGGACTGCTTTTAAATTATAATAAATTAAATATTAGTCTAGATCAAACTTAATACCTTGTGCTAATGGCAACTCGGTAGAATAGTTTACAGTATTAGTTTGACGGCGCATGTATGCTTTCCAAGCATCAGAGCCTGATTGTCTTCCACCGCCAGTTTCTTTCTCACCACCAAATGCGCCACCAATTTCGGCACCACTTGTACCGATGTTTACGTTTGCGATTCCACAGTCGGAACCTTCTGCAGATAAGAATCTTTCTGCTTCGCGTAAATTAGTAGTCATAATAGCCGATGATAATCCTTGTACTACTCCGTTTTGCATAGCAAGTGCATTCTCTAAGTCACCGCTATATTTTAATAGATATAGTACTGGAGCAAAAGTTTCGTTTTGAACGATTTTGTATTCTATAGAAGCTTCTGCGATAGCTGGCTTTACATAACATCCGCTCTCGTATCCTTTGCCTTCAAGTACACCACCTTCTACGATGATATTTCCACCTTCTTTTTTCACTTGTTCTAGTGCGTTCAGATAGTTGTTTACGGCTTCTTTATCGATAAGTGGTCCTACGTGATTGTTAGTGTCTAGTGGGTTTCCAATATTTAATTGGCCATAAGCCTTAACTAAAGCATCTTTTACTTCATCATATACATCTTCGTGTACAATTAGTCTTCTAGTAGAAGTACAACGCTGTCCTGCTGTACCTACAGCACCAAATACTGCACCGATTACGGTCATCTTAATATCTGCATCAGGAGTTACGATTATCGCGTTATTTCCACCTAATTCAAGCAATGATTTACCTAATCTTTTTGCTACAGTTTGTGCAACGATTTTACCCATTCTTGTAGAACCAGTAGCACATACTAATGGGATACGCTCATCTTCTGATAAGTATTCTCCTACTTTATAATCTCCAGTAATCAGACAGCTAATTCCTTCTGGCAGACCGTTTTCTTTAAATACTTTAGCTGCAATTTTTTGACATGCAATTCCTGTAAGAGGAGTTTTCTCTGATGGTTTCCATACACATACATCCCCACATACCCAAGCTAATGCTGTATTCCAGCTCCAAACTGCCACTGGGAAGTTGAATGCACTAATTATACCAACTACTCCTAATGGATGCCATTGTTCGAACATGCGGTGTGCTGGACGTTCTGAAGGCATAGTTAATCCATAAAGTTGTCTAGATAATCCTACTGCAAAGTCACAGATATCTATCATTTCTTGTACTTCTCCTAAACCTTCTTGGAAACTTTTCCCCATTTCGTACGAAACAAGTTTTCCTAAAGGTTCTTTTAATCTGCGTAACTCATCGCCAAATTGACGAACAATTTCTCCACGTTGTGGTGCAGGAATAGTTCTCCAATGTTTAAATGCTTTACTAGCAGTATCTAGTACTTTATCGTAATCTTCTCTTGTGGTAACGCTTACTTTAGCTATTTCGGAGTTATCTACTGGAGAAACCGATGTAATATGGTTATCCCCTGAAAGCCATTCACTTCCTGTTGAAGTTCCAGAGTTTACGGCTTCAATTCCTAATTCTTTTAATGCTTCATTTATTCCGAATGAAGTTGCTATTTCTGACATATAAAATGGTTTTTTATTTCACACTCCTGCGAATATAAACAATATGATACCAACACTAAAACTCTGTTGGGTTTTTATAAATAATTCCTTGGATGAGTGTAATACTTATATTAAAATCAGTCTTTTAAGACTTCTCCGCATTTAGCACAAGTTTGTAAATCATCACTTTCATTGAAGTGTTGGAAATGTGGTAAAAAATCCTTTTCTATATCATGAAGTTCAAAGTACACTTCATGTAGTTTATTATTGCAGCTATTACAAAACCATAATAATCCATCTGTAAAACCTTTACCAGCACGTTTTCGTTCTATTACCAAACCTACCGAGCCTTCGCTTCGTTCTGGAGAATGTGGAATTTCTGCTGGTAGCAAAAACATTTCGCCAGGACCCAAGGCAATGGTCTGTTTTTCTCCATCTACTTGAATGTGTACCTTAATATTTCCTTCTAATTGGTAGAACAGTTCTTCGGTTTGGTTATAATGGTAATCATTCCTATTGTTTGGACCGCCAACTACCATAACAATATAATCACCCGACTCTGTATATAAGTTTTTATTTCCGACAGGTGGTTTAAGTAAATCTCTATTATCAGAAATCCACTTTTCTAAATGAAAAGGCTTAGATATTTTCATAGGTGTATAGTTTTCCTATAAAAGTACGAAAGAGGAGAGTTTAATCCAAAAGGTTTAGTAATAAGTAATTATTATTAGGAAATAAATAAGTAGAGTAGAAAGAAGAATTTAACAATGGATCTTTAAGCTTTACTCTTCTTGAATTTTAATTGCTTTACGAGAAAGTTCTTTTAAACAGATTTTCATTCGTTTTTCTAAAAGATCGTATTCAGGAAGCTTTTTACCTATGTAGATAAAGAATATAGCTTGTGGTGGTAGATTTTTATCAAAAATGATATGCTTATTAAGTCGGTACGCTTCTCGCAATTGTCGTTTAATTCTATTGCGATCAACAGCTCGTTTAAAATTTCGTTTAGGAACTGAAAAGGCAATTTGATGTGTAGGTTTACTATGCGGCATATATTGCATCTTAATAGGAAATTTTACTATTCCTTTACCTTCTTGGAATAGTTTATCTATGCTGGTTTTGCTTTTTAATTTCTCTTGTTTTGTAAACCTAAAATTCATGCTGGCAAAGTTAAACTAAAAAATAATCCCGAAGCTAGGAAAGACTTCGGGATTTATTTAAAGTAAATACTAATTTTAAACTTCTTGCAGAGGTTTATTTATTTGTATCCGTTTTTCTATGATGAGTGGGATAAATACTGCAATAGCTATGCACCAAATTAAAGAATGCTCTTTAAAATCGAAGAAAATTATTGTGAAAACAATAGCGAATACACATAAGACACCAATAAAAATATAGGCCCAAAGCCATGAAATAGGCTTCGTTTCTCTAATTGTTTCTTTTTGTGAAGTAGCTTCTTGATAAATAAGATTCATGATATTTTTATCTAGATCTTTAGGTTTCTTACTTATCTCTTTAAATAGTTCTTCTATTTTTTCTTTTCGTTTTATTTTATCCATTATTAATACAGGTTTCTAGCTTCATTTTTTAGAATCTTATTAATCTCTTTTGCTAAAGCTAATCTTGCTCTATGTAGTTTAACCTTCGTGTTAGAAAGGCTCCATGCGGTTATTTCTATAATTTCATTTAGAGATTGTTCTTCTAAATAAAATAAGGTGAGTACCATTCGATACTCTGGATTTAATTTATCTAACGCTAAAGTTAAATACTTCTTCTGTTCTTTTTTCTGAATATGAAAAAATCCATCATTGATTTGCGTGTCCTTAATCGCAACATTATCAATATCCAACGTCATTTTACGAGATCGGATTTGATTGATACTTTCATTATAGCAAATTCGATATAAAAACGAAGAAAACTTTGCATCTTCACGAAACTTATCCAAAGATTGGTAAGCCTTTAAGAAAGTATTTTGTGTGATTTCTTCCGCATCTTCCTTGTTCTTTAATAAGGAAATAGCAAGAGCAAAAATCTTTTCAGAATACTTTTCTACCAAAAAACTATATTTTTTAGTATTGCCTTTTTTACCTCTTCTATAATTTCTTTGTCGGATGCCAATTACTTCTATTTATCCTTTAAGACAATCAAAATACTAAAAAGGTTACAACCTTTTCTGTTTATCTTTATTTTTCAATATGACTATTAAATTAATTGGAAATCTTTGTAACCTTTTCTTTTACATCCTTGTCTTAATAATGAATTTAAAATAAATAGTTATTATGGGAGATCTTGCACCAGTAATAGGAGTCAGTGTCATTTTTATTAGTATTTCATGGCTTATTAATAAGGTTGTTAGCCGAAGAGCTTTACACAGAGAAAGAATTCGATATATAGAAAATGGAGGGGAACCTAAAGACTTATTAGAAGATACATCTAGAAATAATCAAGCTGTTTCTACCAGTTTCGATACTTTAAAATATGGATTGGTAGCTATTGGCTTATCATTAGGGACGTTATTAGGTTCTATATTAGCCAAGTTTCAAATAGTAAATAACGAAGAAGTCAGTTATATATTTTCCATTTCTTTATTTGTTGGAATTGCTTTGGTACTCAGTCATTACCTAATAAAAAATAAGAAAGAATAGTTTCTATGTAAAGCAATAAATCCCAGACTCTTAAAGTCTGGGATTGGAAAATAAGTTTATTTTTATAGAATATTATTCTTCCTCTGCTTGATAAATGTTGTTATCAAAATCTACATCGGCCATTCTACCAGTCACATCTATCGCCATGCTTTTTACTTTTTTATCTCTATTTAAAGAGAAAGTATAGGTAGGATGTGCCCAAGTCCATTCTTCAAGAACCGAACGTGGAATATTCATTTCATTTTCCTTTACACCAAACATCATTCGTAGTGGAATATGTATCAATTCTAGGCTATTGTCTTCATAGCGAACATATAAATCTATTGGCATTGGAATCATTCCGATACGCTCTAAAGTGATTTCAAGTCCGTTATCATTTTCTTTCACTTCTTTAATACCGTAATCCACTGTTTTGGTAGTAAAGGCCATATCTTCTAAATACCAGCCTAATTCCATTCCACTCACTTTTTCTGCAACACGAATAAAGTCATTTGGATTTGGGTGTTTGAATTTGAAGTCGTTATAATAACGATGTAGGGTTTTATCAAAATTCTTTTTCCCAATAACATATTCTAATTGCTCTAAGAAAACCGCTCCTTTATAATAGGAGTTAATAGAGTAGGAGAAGTTGGTGGCATATCTATCTGCCTGTGTGTTTAATGGTTCTTCTTTACCACCAGCAACATTTCTAAAATATCCGTTGTAATGTTGTTCTTGTGGGAAATCATTGTTTTCTTCCATAACGATGTTCATCCCTTCTGCAGCTAACCAATCGGTGAAACCTTCGTCAAACCAACTATATTTTGTTTCGTTAGATGCTAGTACAAATTGGAACCAAGAGTGTGCTAATTCGTGTGCAGTTACTCCCATTAGGCTTTCAAAGTTTCTTTCTCCAGTAATCAAGGTACACATTGCGTATTCCATTCCACCATCGCCTCCTTGAATAACAGAATATTGATGGTAAGGGTATTCCCCAACTCTCTCGTTGAAGAATGCCATTAGTTCGGCAGTTTTTGGCTGCATGTTTTTCCAGTTTTCTTTGATTTCCGGATTGTTTTTATAAAAAAAGTGTAAATCTACACCATTTGGACCTTCGTAAATATCGTGTATAAACTCTGGATCTGCAGCCCAAGCGAAGTCATGAACATCTGGAGCGATAAAATGCCAAGTCAATTTAGAGTTTTTCTTATGCTTAATTTTTTTATCAGTATATCCATGGCCTACTTCATCTGGATTTTGTAGGTATCCGGTTCCTCCTACAGTGTAACGACTATCTATAGTGATTTTTACATCGTAATCACCCCAAACGCTATAAAATTCACGTGCAATGTATGGATCGGCATGCCATCCTTCTTCGTCATATTCAGCTATTTTCGGGAACCATTGCGTCATGGAAAGTGCAACTCCTTCGGCATTGTCACGTCCAGAACGACGGATTTGCACTGGTAATTGTGACTCCCATTCCATATAGAAAGTAGTGGTCTCACCAGGTAGAATAGGTTTGTCTAAATCTACTTTTAAAACCGTTCCGTGTACACTATAATTTATTTCTTCTCCATCATGAGTAAGTTTTGTTGGTTGCGTGTAACCAATCTCATGAGGTTCTAGCTTAGAGATTCTATCTTTTACACGTCCATCAGGATCGGCAATAGTTCTAGAGCGAATATCCATTTCGCTATTTGGTTGAAATGCATTTAGATATAAATGATAAAATACACGCTGTAAAGTATCGGGAGAATTATTGGTATATTCTAAAGTTTGCGTTCCTGTGTATTGATAATTATTAACGTTTACATCGACTTCAATTTGATAATCTACATGTTGTTGCCATCGATTTTCATCGGAGAAATCCTTTACGTAATTGTGATATGTTTGTGCTTGAGAAGTTACTCCAAAACACAAAAATAATAACCATAAAAGAGGGGATCTAGTCATATAATTTTAGTTTATTCAAGTTAGATATGTTCGTAAAGATAGTAGATTTAGAAGAGAAATGAATTTTGTGTGTAGGAATCATTGAATAGAATGCGTGTTAAAAGTAAAAAGAAAAATTTGTAAAATAATAAATTGTAGATTATAGCATGTATGAAGAGTTTTTTATTCTGCTTGTAAAATGTTATATATAAAACAATAATTTTTAAAATATGGAAGTCTATTGGTAAGTTATTCTTAACTTAAACCTTCTTTTAAATAATATATCTGATGAAAAAATTACTTTGGTTCTGTTATTTCCTGAGTCTTGCCAGTTTTGGACAAGAACAATATAGTTTAGTAGATAGTAAGAAAGCACAAGAAGAACTAAACGAAACTTATACCAATCCAGAAACCTCTATTTTACTTGAAGAAGATTTAGAGGATTTCAAAGGTTTAGATTTCTTTCCATTAGACGAAAAATATATTGTGGAAGCTACCTTTGTAAGAACTCCAGATGAAGAACCTTTTGAGATGCCTACAACAACAGATAGAACACCTATTTATGTAAAATATGCTGAGGTTTATTTTACTATAGACAATAAAGAACTAAAGCTAAATGTATATCAAGAGACTAGTTTTGTAGATAAGCCTGGTTTAGAAGATTATCTTTTTATGCCTTTTCATGATTTGACTAATGGTGTAGAAACGTATGGGGGAGGAAGGTATTTAGATTTAAGAATTCCAGAAGAAGATACTATTCTCATTGATTTTAATAGAACATACAATCCTTATTGCGTTTATAATCCGAAATACTCTTGCCCAATACCTCCAGAAGAGAATGATTTGGATATCGAAATTCGAGCTGGGGTTTTGAATTTTAAACAATAATTGAATCCAAAAAAATATCCTATACTTAGCATAATAAGTATAGGATATTTTATTTTCTGTATAAAACTATCGTTAGTTTATTTAGATAAACGCTCTGCCATGATTAGTGCGTTATAAAGGTTTACCATTCTTCCCGATTTAGAAGCGTCTTTAAAGGCTACTTTCTTAGAAGCATCGCCACCTAAAACTACCTCGATATCTGGCTGTAATCCACTATCCATAATAATTTGTTTTACCTGCTTTGCAGATAACTTAGGGAAGTGAGAACGGATTACTGCAGCAACTCCTGCAACGTTAGGTGATGCCATAGAAGTACCTTGTAAGAACTCGTATTCATCTAATGGAGTAGTAGCGTAAATCTTAACACCAGGTGCAAACACGTCTACGTGTGTTTTACCATAATTTGAGAAGTTAGCTAATAAGTTTTCACCATACACATAGTTTAAAGCACCTACGGTTAAGAATGTTTCCCCTACAATTCTATTTTCTTCAATAATATCATCGTTTGGATATACCTGAATGGTATCTAAATCGTATCCATCATTACCCGCTGCATTAACGATTAATACATCATTATCCGATGCGTATTGTATTGCATCCCATACCCAATCTGGATTGGTAGCAAAATATTTTCCAAAACTTGTATTAATAACCTTCGCACCATTATCTACTGCATAACGAATAGCGAGTGCTATATCCTTGTCATATTCGTCGCCATCTGGAACTGCGCGTAAAACCATTAATTCTACATTATCAGCAACTCCATCCATCCCGATTCCGTTATTGCGTTTTGCGCCAATAATACCTCCTACGTGCGTACCGTGCTTTGCATCTACTTTTTTAGGATCTGGACCACTTACTTGGTTGTTTCCGTAGAATGCATCGTTAAGATCGTTAAGATCGTCTCCTAAATTTGATTCTGCACGGAAATCCGTGTCTAAGTTAAAGTGTGTGTCTAATCTACCTTGGTAATACTCTTTCGCTTCATTTAAACCTTCGATAATCTCTTTAACACTGCTTTCGCTACGATTCATCATAACGTTAAGCATATTCATTTGCATTTTGATATCTTCGTCCTCCGTTTCGTAATCACTTAATTGTTCTGTAGTGTACTCTTCGGTTCCAAATGTATCGGTTAAAGTTTTATGTAAAGGTTCTAGTCTTTCAAGAATTTGATTAAAGTAAGCTACTGATGTTTCTGCTTCTTGAAGTTCTTTTTCATAATCTTCTTTAGCGTCTTGATATAGTTTGTATTCGTCCATATCGGTAACAGCAGTCGGATCTATATTCTCGTATTTTGGTTTTAATCTTCTAATGATACGAGTGCTTTCCATAGCTTCGTCTACAACATCTCCAAGGAAGTTCCAGCCATGCACATCATCGACATATCCATTTTTGTCATCGTCTATACCATTCCCTGCGATCTCTCCTTTGTTTACCCAAATAACGTCTTTTAGGTCTTCGTGTTCAATATCGATTCCGCTATCAATAACCGCAACGATAACCTTTTTACCTACACGGTCTTTAATAAGTTCGTTATAAGCTCTATCGATACTCATTCCAGGGATAGTATCTTGTACTAAGTCTGCAAACCCCCATGTTTTAAGTTGGTCTTCAGTAAGGGGTTGTTGTTTTTCTGTAAGATGGCTTAAATCGGTAATCGGATTGGCATCTTTTGTCATTTTTGCTGGACCACAAGCTGCTAAGAAAGTTACTGAAGCTGTTGCCAACAATGCATTTCGAAATAATTTCATAAATGAATTGGATTAGAATAATTGTTTACTTGTAAAAGTTTCTTTAAGTCGCGCACCTTTTTCTGTGTGCTGTACTGTTATGATTTGTTTGTAAGGATCGTGTTCTAAAATTAAATAATAGCCTTCGTCTGCGGCTTTGTTTAGGAAAATCTCTTTTTCGTCTACTGTTAGTAATGGTCTTGTATCGTATCCTACTACATACGGGATAGGGAGATGACCAGCAGTTGGTAGTAAATCGGCTACGTATACAAAGGTTTTTCCGTTATGTTTAATAAAGGGTAACATTTGTTTATCTGTGTGGCCATCTACAAACCAGATATCAAAATCCATTTCCTTTGCAGGAGTGAAGTTACCTTCTTTAGGTTCTTCTATAAATTTTAATTGACCGCTTTCTTCAATTGGTAAAATGTTTTCTTTTAAAAAACTTGCTCGTTCTCTACGATTAGGTTTGGTAGCCCATTCCCAATGCGATTTATTGCTCCAATAGGTTGCGTTTTTAAATGCAAGCTCATATCCGGTTTTATCTGCATTCCATTTTACTGCACCGCCACTATGATCAAAGTGTAGGTGGGTTAAGAAAACATCGGTTATATCATCAGGATGGAATCCGTGTTTGGCTAAGGATTTCTCTAGAGTATCATCACCATATAAGAAATAATAACCAAAGAATTTTTCACTTTGTTTAGTTCCCATTCCTGTATCTACTAGTGTTAGTCTATCGCCATTTTCTATTAGTAAAGAGCGCATAGCTAATTCAATCATATTATTTTCATCAGCAGGATTGGTTTTAGACCATAAAGTTTTTGGTACTATTCCAAACATTGCCCCTCCGTCTAATTTAAAATTTCCTGCTTCTATAGTATATAGATTCATACAATGGATAACTATTAAATAATAGCAAGCAAATTACTAAAACCCAAAGACACATGAAAATCTAGTAAGTACAAATTTGAAATTCCTTTTAAAACCAACATTTGCTATCTTGTTTATAGAAAAAGCCCATTCAATTAAATACTGAATGAGCTTTTTTTATATAATTTCTATTGATAACTATAACGTTATTAATCATTTAATTTTAATACCGCTAAGAATGCTTCTTGAGGAATTTCTACGTTCCCGATTTGTCGCATCTTTTTCTTTCCTTTTTTCTGTTTTTCAAGAAGTTTACGTTTACGCGAGATATCCCCTCCGTAACATTTAGCAGTAACGTCTTTACGTAGTGCTTTTACTGTTTCACGAGCAATAATTTTTGCACCAATAGCTGCTTGAATTGGGATATCAAACTGCTGACGCGGAATTAATTCTCGAAGCTTGTCACACATTTTTCTACCAATATCATATGCATTGTCTACGTGAATTAGCGCAGAAAGAGCATCTACGGTACTTCCGTTAAGTAGAATGTCTACTTTCACTAATTTTGAAGCACGCATCTCTATTGGAGTATAGTCAAACGAAGCGTACCCTTTGGATACCGTTTTTAATCGATCGTAGAAATCAAATACAATCTCTGCTAAAGGCATATCAAAACTTAGTTCTACACGATCGGTAGTTAGATAAACTTGATTGGTAATTTCACCTCGTTTTTCAATACATAATGACATAACAGGACCTACAAATTCTGCTTTTGTAATGATTGAGGCCTTGATATATGGCTCTTCTACTCGGTTTAAAGAAGCTGGATCTGGTAAGTCTGATGGGTTATTAACTAAAATAGTTTCATTTGGCGCACCATTGGTATAAGCATGATACGATACGTTAGGAACGGTTGTAATAACCGTCATATTAAACTCACGTTCTAATCGCTCTTGAATAATTTCTAGGTGCAACATACCAAGGAATCCGCAACGGAATCCAAAACCTAGTGCTGCAGAGCTTTCAGGAGTAAATACTAACGAAGCATCGTTAAGTTGTAGCTTCTCCATAGAGTTTCGAAGTTCTTCGTAATCTTCTGTATCTACTGGGAAAATACCTGCAAATACCATTGGTTTTACATCTTCGAAACCATCTATCATGTTTTGAGTAGGTTCGGAAGCATCGGTAATGGTATCTCCAACTTTTACTTCTCGAGCATCTTTAATACCTGTGATTAAATATCCTACATCACCAGCATTAATTTCTTTTTTAGGATGTTGTTTTATACTTAGTGTTCCTACTTCATCGGCAAAATACTTCTTGCCAGTAGCCATAAACTTTATTTCTTGATTTTTTTTAATCTTTCCGTTTATAACTCTAAAGTAAGTTTCTACTCCTCTAAAAGGGTTGTAAACCGAGTCAAAAATCAAAGCCTGTAATGGTTCGTCATAATTTCCTACCGGCGCAGGAATACGTTCGATAATTGCAGCTAAAATTTCTTCAACTCCAAGTCCTGTTTTACCACTTGCTGGAATCACGTCCGAAGGATCGCAACCTAAAAGATCTACAATGTCATCGGTTACTTCTTCGGGGTTAGCCGAAGGAAGGTCTATTTTATTAAGAATCGGAATAATTTCCAAGTCATTTTCCAATGCTAAATATAGATTGGAAATAGTTTGTGCTTGTATGCTTTGTGCGGCATCTACTATAAGTAATGCACCTTCGCACGCAGCGATAGAACGTGAAACTTCGTAAGAGAAGTCTACGTGTCCAGGAGTATCGATAAGGTTAAGAATATATTTTTCACCTTTGTAGGTATATTCCATTTGCACCGCATGGCTTTTAATGGTAATCCCTCGTTCCTGCTCCAAATCCATACTATCCAAAAGCCGATCTTGCTTATCACGTTCAGCCACTGCTCCTGTTAAACAGGAGCAGT
>JAJYTI010000044.1 GCA_021793135.1 Bacteroidota bacterium | reverse complement strand
CAATGCGTCGAATTTCTCTGGAGAAAATGGAATGTTGATATCTCCCCACCATACTTCATCCTTAGTGATATCATCTTTAACAATAAATCTATCTTTTGGAGATCTACCTGTGAACTTTCCTGTTTCAACAGCCACGGCGCCAAAAGAAGACATTTTTCCCAGTCCTTGATCGACAGTTAGTTTAGTCAGCTCTTCAGGTGAAAGCTGATACTTTACGTTTGTGTTGTGAATTCCGTATTCTTCTAACGAAATTGTTTCTGTAGTTTGGTTATTATTGACCATTTCTGAAATTAATTGTTGTGGTTAGCAAAGGTAAATAATTAAAAAGAAAAAATGCTTTCTTATAGTGCAGAATTATCCTTTTTCACTTTTATTAAGTGAAAAGCTAAATAGAACCAACCGATCACAAAAAACAATCCTCCTATTGGAGTTATAAATGCGAATTTGGTAATATCAAATGGCAAATATTCTTTTAATACCAATAGGTAAATAGAACCAGAAAAAAACAAAATTCCAATCCAAAAAAATAGTGCTATACGTTTTATTTGTTTTGCTTGTAATGGGATACAAAAGGCTAATATTAATAATGCAAAAACATGGTACATTTGATAACGAACACCTGTCTCAAAAGAAGTTACCGCTTCGGTACTTACAATATTTTTTAATCCGTGAGCACCATAAGCTCCGATAAGTATGGTAATTGCTCCTAGTATTGCCGCAGCAACACCTAATTTTCTAGAGGTTTCTTTCATATATTTAATATCATTATTAGTAACTTCGTGTTTTACAATGTAAAATTACAAAACAAACTCGAATGAGGAACATCTTAATAATAGGTGCTGGTCGATCGACAAGCAGTCTAATAGAATATTTGCTAAATGTAGCAGAAAAAGAAAACATTTCTCTTACCATAGGTGACATTAATCCGGAAGCGGTAAAAAAAATCATCGAAAGTCATCCAAGGTTAAAAATCATAAAGCTAGATGTATTTAATGAAGAGCAACGAACAGAAGCTATTGCCAATAGTGATTTGGTAATTTCTATGTTGCCTGCCTCTATGCATACCGAAGCTGCAAAAACATGTATAAAGCTTAAAAAACATATGGTTACGGCTTCGTATGTTAGCAAAGAAATGCAAGCATTGAACGACGAAGTAGTAGAAAACAACCTAGTGTTTATGAATGAAATAGGTCTAGACCCTGGTATAGATCACATGAGTGCAATGCAGGTTATAGATCGCATTCGCGATGCTGGGGGAAAAATACTTTCTTTTGAATCTTTCTGTGGAGGATTAGTAGCTCCTGAGAGCGATAATAATCTATGGAACTATAAATTTACTTGGAATCCAAGAAACGTAGTATTAGCTGGACAAGGTGGTGCTGCCGAATTTAAACAAGAAGGAACTTATAAATACATTCCATATCATAGACTATTCCGTAGAACCGAGTTCTTAGAAGTAGAAGGCTATGGATTATTTGAAGCCTATGCTAACAGAAACTCGCTACAATACGAAAGCGTATATGGATTAGAAAATGCTCTCACACTTTTCAGAGGCACAATGCGTAGAGTAGGTTTTAGTCGTGCTTGGAATATGTTTGT
This sequence comes from Bacteroidota bacterium, assembly GCA_021793135.1. GTDB lineage: Bacteria > Bacteroidota > Bacteroidia > Flavobacteriales > Flavobacteriaceae > JAJYTI01. Next base: position 11,900 of record JAJYTI010000044.1, on the reverse strand, counting down.
ACAATTAGGGATGACTGATGACAGTTATACAATTCCCGACTCTGAGAACCTTACCTATCGTGAATTTGTTAATCTTTTCCTTCCTTACTCTCCTACGGATTCTGTAGAATTAAAAATGCGTTACAACTTGCGTATAGATCAAGATGATGTAATGTGGGAAAAATTAGTAGAGTTGGATTTATTTAACGCGGAGAAACGCATCGGAATACCAAATGCTACTCCTGCGCAAGCACTACAATCCATCTTAATGGAAAAATGGAGCTTAGATCCAGAGGACAAGGACATGATTGTAATGTATCATAAATTTGGATATGAATTAGATGGCAAGAAAAGTCAAATAGATAGCACAATGGTATGCATTGGACGAGATCAAATACATACAGCTATGGCTAAAACTGTAGGACTTCCTGTTGCTATTGCTGCGGTGGCTATTTTAAATAATAAAATCACTACACCAGGAGTACAACGTCCTATCGCTAAGGAAGTTTACGAACCAATTTTGAAAGAACTAGAAGAACATGGTATTAACTTTAACGAAAAAGAAAGAGAATATCTAGGCTATAATCCAGATAATTTGTTTTAATTATTAGTAACAAAGAAAAAATTGTAGACATGAAAAAAGTAGTTTATATCACTGGAGGAACCAAAGGAATAGGCTTTGGAATGGCGGAAGCATTGGTAAATGCTGGGTATCGTGTAGCGATTTCTGGACGTAATGCCGATACTGCTAAAGAAGCAGCATCTAAAATAGGAGACGAAGAAGTGATTATTGGTCTTGCATCGGACGTAAGAAAACTTGAAGAGGAAGAAAAAGCTATTTCGGATATCAAAGCACATTTTGGTAGAATAGATGTAGTAATTGCCAATGCTGGATTAGGAGTCTTTGATAATATCCGTGATTTAAAACCGGAAGATTGGCATAAAATGATCGACACTAACTTAACAGGAGTATTCCATAGCATAAAAGCTAGTGTAGAGGATTTAATCGCCAATAAAGGATATTTTATAAGTATTGCTAGCTTGGCAGGTATTAACTTCTTTAAAGGTGGTAGCGGATATAATGCTTCGAAATTTGGGGTAGTTGGTTTCACACAATCTGTCATGTTAGATTTACGTGCACAAGGTGTAAAAACCACAACTATACTTCCTGGATCGGTAACTTCTAACTTCAATAATCACACGCCAGATAATGAAGCAGACGCATGGAAAATCCAACCAGAAGATATGGGCGAATTAATTGTAGATTTATTAAAAATGAATCCTAGAGCTCTACCTTCTAAAGTAGAAATTCGACCAACACAAACCGCGGATATGCTAAAGTAAAATTCTATTTTACCTAATTAAAAAAAGGGTACTCTATACTTAATTTAGAGCACCCTTTTTTAATTAGTTATTGTTACAAATGTATTTATAACATTATAGTTCTCTTCCAGCTAATTTTTCGCGTTCGGTCTGCTCCTTTCCTATCCTTGTGGCATAGATACTCACAATAAGTATTTGAATAGCGTGGTAAAGCATCAATGGTAAAAGAAGTATCCCTATTAGACTAGTCTTACCAAATAAAGCTTCTGAGAAAACGGTCCCGTGCACTAGGGACTTTTTCGTTCCACAAAATTGATTGGTTATCCTATCGGCATGATTAAATTTCAATATTTTTCCTATCCATCCAGTTAGGTTATACATAAAATAAAATAACACCAATACTAAAATGAACATTACTGTCATTTGTTTTATGCTTACACTGGTAAACACATTGTCTTCAAAGGATTGAACAAAGCTTTTATAAATAATGAGTAAGATGATAAACTTATCGAATAAATCCAATTGTGCTTTGTATTTACGAGCTAATTTTCCTAAATATCTTCGCAAAAGCAATCCCAATGTTAACGGCACCACTATTTCGGTTACCAATTGCATATAAATAGTGGAAAAATCAAAAGCTATATCGGTATTTTCTAGAAATGGTTTAACAAAAGGCATCATCCACAATGGGGTAAGAACAATTCCTATTATTCCAGAAATACTAGCATTGAATATTGCGGCAGGCAAATTACCCTTCGCCATAGATACCATAACCACTGATGATGATACTGTAGATGGCAATGCTGCCATAAACAAAAAGGCCAGCCAAAGAATCTCGTTAGAAGTATCTTTAAAAAACGGATAGAAAGCCAAGATAATCAATGGAAAAATTACAAATGTACTACTCTGCACTACCACATGTAATCGCCAATTTTTTAAACCATTCTTTATTGCTTCGGTACTTAGACTTAATCCATAAAAGAAAAAGATGAGTGAAATTCCTATACTACTCACTAAATGCATTGGCACTGGACTATCTTTCGCACCTAATTGTGGAAAGAAATAAGCAATAACAATGCTGATTACTATAGCAATAACAAAGGAGTCTACTTTTAGTTTCTTAAGCATAATATCATATTATTTTTGCAAATATATAATCTATAAAGTAGTTATATCTAGAAAACATGATTCTTACCCGAAAAACTAAGTTAACCAGGTTTAAAATAAGGCATATATTGTAGTACTCGGAAGTCTATGGTGTCCATATCTGGATTTTCTTCTTTCATTTTTTTATACAATGCCATGCTTCCTACAGCTCTATTAGCAGATCCTGATGGAGCAGTAAGCGAAACAGTTTTTATAATGCGAGAGTCTAGATTAAATTGATGAATTCTTGGAACAGTATCGCTTACGCGGATAAAATCAATCTCTGGATATTCTCGTAGATGTTTTCTAAAAAAATATTCTGGTCCATTCTTAGAATTACCTCCAGTAAATAATAAGGTTTGAACACTAGAATGTTCTTTAAGAATTGGAATGAGTGGTCGTAATTTAGGTTCTAAAATGCCTAAATCTGCTGCGTTTACCTTTTCTATATCTCGGTAAGCGACTTCTACCATATCACAAACCCCAATATGGTGGGTTTTTAAAAGTTCGACACGCTGTCTTTTTGCTTCCAAAGAATTGTCATACAACAACTCCACCTCGAAGATTTTTTCTAAGATCTTCCACAATTGACCATCTCTACTACCATAACAAAAATCTACATCGTCTGGTTTTAACTCTCTCGTAGTAAATCTAGGTGGAGGTAAAGTACCTACAATAAGTTTCTTTGTACCTTCTGGTATAAATGGAGGATATGGATGTTGGTGTTTGAACATAAGTAAATTTACTTCGATATTTTAATCTTTAGAAGATACAAATTTGAAAGTTATATGCGTTAATTCTGTTTAAAAAACTTCTTATAATATTCCAATCAAAAAAACCTCAACACAAAAAGTATTGAGGTTTATATATTTTATTTTTTAAAGAAAGTTTAGTCTCTCGACATATACATACTGATAAAATATAGCAAAGTTGCCAAAGATCCTACTGCGGCTACCACATAGGTTCTGGCTGCCCATTTTAGAGCATCTTTTGCTCCATCGTGCTCTTGTGTAGTAAGCATATGTTCTTTCTCTAACCAAACTAAAGCACGTTTACTTGCATCGTACTCTACAGGCAGGGTTATAAAACTGAATAGCGTACCTATAGCAAACAGAATAATTCCAAGAAGTAAAATACTTTTTCCTATAGCAGAAGTAGCCATTAATACCAAGCCACCTAATATCACGAATTGTGAAAAACGTGATGCAATACTTACCACGGGCACAAGTTTACTACGCATCTGTAAAAACTTATAGGCCGTAGCGTGTTGTACTGCGTGTCCGCATTCGTGAGCAGCTACTGCAGCTGCTGCTGCATTACGTTGGTGATATACGCCTTCGCTTAAATTTACTGTTTTATTTGCAGGGTTATAGTGGTCTGTTAACATTCCTGGTGTAGAAATTACTTTTACATCGGTTATACCATTGTCTGCTAACATTTTTTCGGCAATTTCTCTCCCACTCATTCCATTCTGCAAATGCATTTTAGAATAATGTTCGAATTTACTCTTGAGCTTATTGCTAACCAACATGCTGACAAGAAATATAATTCCTCCTATAATATAATATCCCATCATAGTTTTTACAATATTTTTAAATTGAACTTTAGTAAAACAAAAATCGTGCTAAAGTTTATCCTACTATATTTACAATCTTTCCTGGTACTACAATGACACGTTTTGGGGTTCTTCCGCCAAGTTGTTCCTGTGTTTTTTCGTGTGCCATTACAATTTTCTCAATTTCTTCTTTGGTTAAATCAGCATCTAATTTTAGTTTAAAACGCATTTTCCCATTAAAAGAAATAGGATATTCTTTTACTTTTTCTACTAAAGCGCTCGGATCGAACTCTGGAAATGCTGCTGTAGAAATACTTTCGTCATGACCTAATTTCTCCCATAATTCTTCCGTTATGTGTGGAGCATAAGGCGATAAAATAATTGCCAATGGCTCTAATATTTCTCTAGCATTACATTTCTGTGCTGTCAATTCATTTACTGCAATCATAAAGGACGAAATAGATGTATTGAAACTAAAATCATCCATATCTTCTTCAACCTTTTTTATAGTTTTATGCAATGTCTTCATACTTTCTGGTGTAGCTGGCTTATCGGATACTATAAAAGCCTCGTTCTCTCCACCATGATATAATCTCCAAAAACGTTTTAAGAATCCGTGTACTCCAGAAATACCAGCAGTACTCCATGGTTTTTCATGTTCTAATGGACCTAAGAACATTTCGTACATACGTAAGGTATCGGCACCATATTCTTCACAAATCACATCAGGGTTTACTACATTAAACTTAGATTTAGACATCTTGTCTACTTCTCTATCTACTATATAGTTCCCATCCGTATTGGTTAAGAATAAAAACTCTTTGAAATCTGGAGTCCAAGATTTTGCACCAGCTATATCCAGTATATTGTCTGTATCTACATAATCAACCAACACGTGAATTCTACGAGTATTTTCGAAACATAAACTTGACTTATCCAAATCTTCCCATTTTATATTAGATGGGAAATCTGGATGATTCTGATAAACAGATAAGTCTATTTCCTCTATCTTCTCTTGCTCTAATTTCTCGTAATCTTCTTTGGTTATAGCGTAGCTTACCGTATCTTCTCCAAACTTTAGATTTAATATACGTACTAAAGCACTCTCACCTAGAATCATTCCTTGATTGATCAACTTTTGGAATGGTTCTTCTACTTTTAAATATCCTCTATCGTACAAGAATTTTGTCCAGAATCGGCTATATATTAGATGCCCACCAGCATGTTCAATTCCTCCAATATATAAGTCTACATTTTTCCAATAATCCAATGCATCGACAGCTGCAAATTCGTTAGGATTATTTGCATCCATATAACGGAATAAATACCAACTACTTCCTGCCCACCCTGGCATAGTATTTAACTCTAATGGGAAAATAGTTTTATTATCTACTTCCTCGTTCGCTACTACTTTATGGTTTTCGGTATCCCAAGCCCAAATATCTGCTCGCCCTAATGGAGGTGCACCATCTTCGGTAGGTAAATATGCTTCTACTTCTGGTAATTCTAATGGCAAATGCTTTACATCTATCATTTGTGGTATTCCATCTTTATAATAAATAGGGAATGGTTCGCCCCAATATCTTTGCCTAGAGAAAACAGCATCGCGCAATCGATATGTTGTTTCTGCTTTTCCCGCACCTATTTCTTCAAGTTTATTGATAATCGCCTTAGAACCCTCTTTCACTGACAGATTAGTGAACTCTCCACTATTTGCTAAGAACGTATTTTCTTTTTCCACATGCGGTTCTTCGCTAACATCTATATCTTTAAAAATATTTGGAATGGACAACTCAAAATGCTTTGCGAAAGCATAATCACGTGAATCACCACAAGGCACTGCCATAACAGCCCCTGTTCCATATCCAGAAAGTACATAATCGGCTATCCAAATCGGGATTTCTTCACCAGTCAATGGGTGGATGGCATAGCTTCCTGTAAACACACCACTTATGTCTTTAACATTTGCTTGTCTATCGCGTTCGCTTTTCGCTGCAGTTTGTTGCTTATAGGTCTCTACTGCTTCTTTTTGAGTGGTAGTGGTAAGTTCTGACACCAAATCATGTTCTGGAGCAATAGCTAAATAACTCACCCCAAATATGGTGTCTGCTCTCGTAGTAAACACCTCGATTTTAGCGTTTTCTTTTCCTTTAATATCAAAAAACACACTTGCACCTACAGATTTTCCAATCCAATTTGTCTGGAAGTCTTTAAGTGGTTGTGGCCAGTCTAGAGTGTTTAATCCTTGGAGAATTCGTTCTGCATAAGCAGTAATACGCATACTCCATTGTTTCATTTTCTTTCTAACAACTGGATGTCCTCCTCTTTCTGATACACCATTAACGATTTCATCGTTAGCCAATACGGTACCTAAAGCAGGACACCAATTTACTTCGGTTTCTGCTAAATAGGCAATACGATAATCCAATAGGATTTCTTGTTTTCTTTTTTCCTCAAAAGCATTCCATTCCTCGGCAGTAAAACTTGGTGTGTTTTCATCACAAACCGCATGTGTATTTTTAGTACCGTCTTTTTCAAAACTTTCAATAAGTATATCGATTCTTCTAGCTTTATCTTCATTAATATCATACCAGCTATTAAAAAGCTCTAGAAATATCCATTGAGTCCATTTAAAATAAGCAGGATTGGAAGTACGTACTTCTCGACTCCAATCGAATGAAAAACCAATTTTATCTAATTGCTCACGATATCGGTTTATATTTTCGCGAGTAGTTTTTGCTGGATGTTGTCCGGTTTGAATAGCATATTGCTCTGCAGGAAGTCCAAAACTATCGTACCCCATTGGGTGCAAGACATTAAATCCTTTATGACGTTTGTATCTTGCATAAATATCACTAGCAATATATCCTAATGGGTGTCCTACATGCAATCCTGCACCAGACGGATACGGAAACATATCCAAAACGTAATATTTAGGTTGGGATAGTTGTTCACCTTCTTTTGGGTTTTTAGCTTTAAATGTTTGGTTCTCTGCCCAATATTTTTGCCACTTGGCTTCTATCTCTAAAAAATGGTACTTGCTCATATTGCTTATTTTCGTAAACTCTGCAAATTTAAGCCTTATGTACGAAAGAGAAAACTTTGAGCGTTGTAATGTAAAGCAGGATAGACGTAATATGGGTAATTAATTATACAAAAAGCAGTTAAGTAGTGTGTAGCATTAAAAAATCCTTGTATTTTTACGTCGACTAGATTTTAAAAGCAATTATGGCACGATCGTACGAAAAACATCAAAAACGAAGACTTATTTCTTCCTACTTTTCCGTAGTACTTAGTATTTCGCTAGTACTATTTTTATTAGGACTTTTAGGTTTATTGGTTTTAAACACAAAAAAGGTAGCCGATCATTTCAAAGAACAGATCGCTTTAACCGTGTATTTAAAAGACCAAGCAAATGAGGTTGAAGTAAATCAACTTAAGCAAAGTTTGGCTTTAGCAGAATATACAAAAGAAGCAACGTATGTTTCTAAAGAAGATGCTGCCGAAGATCATGCCAACGTGATTGGAGAAGACTTTATGGAATTCTTGGGGTATAACCCATTACAAAATAGCATTGACGTATATCTACTTGCTGACTATGTTTCGCCAGAACAATTAGAAGATATTACCGCAGAAATCGAAGAAAAATCTTTTGTAGAAGAGGTAACGTACGACAAACCATTGATTTCTTTATTACACGATAATGTTACCAAAATTACTTTTTGGATACTTATTGTTAGTGCAGCCTTTTTAGTAATCTCTATTTTACTAATTAATAGCTCTATCCGATTATCGGTTTATTCTAAACGATTTGTAATTAAGACCATGCAAATGGTAGGTGCCACTAAACGTTTTATCCGCCGTCCGTTTATATGGAAAAACATTCAATTAGGATTTTTAGGTTCTATACTTGCTATAGCAGCATTAGGCTTTGTATTATATAATTTGGACAAAGCATTCCCGGAATTAATGATACTAGACCAAGAGATTTTGTTAGCCGCATTATTTATTGGTATTTTTGTTATTGGTATTTTTATCAGTTGGTTAAGTACATTTTTTGCTACACAACGATTCCTAAACCTTAAGACCGACGATTTATTTTATTAATATTCAGCAGCCACACTATTATGAACTTTTTTAACGAACCACATTTACAAGATAACACTCCGAAAGAAAAACAAACTTTCGTGTTTACAAAATACAACTATAAGTGGATGTTTATCGGGATAGGCTTTATTGCGCTAGGATATCTATTAATGATGGGCGGAGGTAGTGATGACCCCAATGTATTCAACCCCGAAATATATAGTTGGCGTAGAATTCGTCTAGCACCCGCACTAGTACTTGTTGGATTGGGCATTCAAGTATATGCTATCCTGACTTGGCGCAAAGGAAAAGATGGAAAATAAGTTATAAGCTCTAAGTATTTCTTATATTCCCTTCTGTATTAGCATACACAAACACGTTATTCAGCTTCTTGTTTTACGGGTTTTTCTTATAATTAATATTTCGTCATCTGAGAATGTCATCCAGGCCAAATCGTAGACATAAAAAAATGTCTTATTATTTGAATTGACATGAAAGTGTGTATGGTATTTAAATCGAAATTTCTTTTCTTCTAGAGCATTTCTATACACTTTTACCTGAGTTTTATTTCTACCCAATAATTCCCATAGAATTGCATAATTTCTTTTTAAATAACCATTAATTTCTATTGCGGCCTTCTTTGTGATATAGCGTAGATGTTTATGATAATGATTTTTACATCCTATGGAACAAAATATTTTATCGGAACGACCTCTTAGGATTTTATCACATACTTTGCATTTCTTCTTCATTACATAATTCTTTAGAATAAACATTTTAAAGCAACTCAATGCATGTCTAGCACTCCTTATATTGCATCTATATTTTCTAATTGTTTTTTAGTTTATTTATACCTCATTTAAACATAACATAGTGATTTACAGTATAAATATAATTATTCGTTCGTAACGGATAAAATCATTTATAAACGAATAAAAAAGACTAATAAGTATAATTTCATTTATTTTTAGGTAAATAATAAATTTTCTTATTATGAATGCAACTTTGTCTCCATCTGTAATAATGTATCGTCCTAGACCCAATGCTAGTAGAATTAAGTTTTTTATTCCTTATATATTAAAAGATAAACGAGAAGCTTTTAAAAAGCTAAACACTAGTTTTTATCACACACAACAAAAACTATGGAGTATAATGAATACGGAAGAGAACATTGCTTTAGCGAAGCAAATTTTTGGATCTAAACTAGAAATTAAAGACTTAGAAACTAAGATAGAAATTCCAAAAATAGAGCCATCAGAAAAAATAATAAAAGCTTTAGAAAAGAATAACCAGACTATGGTATTAAAAGGCTTTGCTAATTCTACTATTAAAACGTATCAGAATTCCTTGCTTCCTTTCTTTAGTTTTTTTGAACATACCGATTATAAGCTTATAACAAAAGAGCAAATTGAAGGTTTTATTTACCATTTAATTCATAAATATAAAATAAGTGAGCAACAACAGAATACAATTATAAACGCTATAAAATGCTTCTATGAACATAGTTTAGGAATGCCTCGTGAATATTATAAAATCACACGCCCAAAGAGAAGTAAAAACTTGCCAAATGTATTGAGTATACAGGAAGTAGCTGCAATCATAAATAGTCCTAAAAATATAAAACACAAAGCTATTTTACACACAATATATAGTGCAGGTTTGCGCATAAGCGAATTAGTTCGATTACGTATAACAGACATTCGCAGCGAGGATGGATATATTTTCATAAAAGACAGTAAAGGGAAGAAAGACCGTCATACAGTACTAAGTCCGTATCTTTTAGACTTATTGCGAGATTATTATAAAGTGTACAGACCAAGTTATTGGTTGTTTGAAGGCCAAGATGGTGGACAATATTCTAAGCGAAGTATTCAAAATATATTTCGGAAAGCAGTTAAAGAAACAGGAAGTAACCCTTGGAGTACTCCACATACTTTGCGTCATAGTTTTGCAACACATTTAATGCAAAAAGGAGTGAATATTCGTTATATACAAAATGCTCTGGGTCATTCTAGCCCTAAAACAACCGAAGTATATACACAAATTTTAAGCATTAATAACAAAACCTTAACAAGTCCGTTGGACAACATATATGAATCTTGTATATTTGATAAGAACAAAACAAAAGGTTTCTTACAATAGAAATATACACGCCATAATTATACATATTATGGCGTTAATACATATGTTGGTGGCAATTATAAAACCAACCACCTTTACAAAAACAAAATTCAAAATGACAAAAAATAATTTTATTTTATCAATTCTATTTTCACTAACAACAGTATTGTGTTTTGGACAAAAAATAAATGTTGAACAAAGATTAGACTCATTATTCAATTCGCTTGCAGAACAGAATCAATTTAATGGAAGCGTTCTGATTGCAGAAAAAGGAAAAATACTATATAAAAGCGGAAAAGGTTACAGTAATGAAACAACGAAAGAGAAAAATAATCCCGAAACCATTTTTGAATTAGCTTCTTGTAGTAAACAATTTATCGGAGTTGGTATAGCATTACTACACAGAGAAAACAAAATAAATTATACAGACGACATTACGCTGTACATTCCAGAACTTTCAAACTTCAAAGGTGTTAAAATTTATGATTTATTGCATCATACCAGTGGAATACCTGAATTTTTGGGACATTTCGCAAATGATTGGAAAAACGTTAGAATTGCAACAAACCAAGATGTTATAGATTATTATTCTGCCAAAAATGATACATTAGAATTTTTGCCAAATTCACATTATCAGTATTCTAATACAAATTATGTTTTTTTAGCCACGATTATAGAAAGAGTTTCAAAGCAAAAAATCGAAACTTATTTAGCCGATAAAATATTTAAGCCTTTAAAAATGGACAGAACTTTTATCTACAACCGAAGGGTTAATCCAAAAAAAATAAAAAACTATGCTTATGGCTATTCGTGGATAAAAAACTCTTTTGAAAAAGCAACCGAAGACGATACGAGAATTGGAAATATGATGTCTTACTATATGGACGGAATTATTGGAAATGCAAAAGTAAATTCAACTGTTGAAGACATTTACAAATGGATAAATGCTATTAAAAACAACACATTACTCAATCAGCAAGAATTTGATGAAGTAATGAAAATAACACAAACCAGCAATAATGAAAAAGTAACTTATGGTTTCGGATTTGAAGTCCGTCAAAATGACAATAATATAAGTTATGGACATACGGGAAGTTGGGATGGATATATAACTTTCATACATTACAACTCAAAAAATGACAGAACAATTATAGTTTTAAATAATTTCAGAAATGGAGTGTATCCTTATGAAACAATTACCGAAATATTAGACAACAAACCAAGTTCAAACGAATTTATAAAGAAAATAAACTTATCCGAAGAAGAAATCAAAAAATTTGTTGGTGAGTATGCAGATTCAGAAAATCCAACAGAAAAACATATAATCAGTTATCTCAACAAGCATTTGATTTACAATACAAATAAAGAAAGTTGGGATATGCGTTTTTTTCCAAGTTCTAACAACACTTTTCAGGCAATTAGACAAGGTGGAATAGACGGAAAAATGACTTTTATCCCACAAAATGATGGTAGTATGAAATTAGAAATGACACAATATGGACAAAATATCGGAAGTGGCATAAGAAAATAACTGCCACCAACAAGCAGTTTGGCGTTATGGCGGGTGAACGGCTTCGATTGAACATTTTCGGCAAATTGAAAGTCCGTTCTTCGATTGAAGTTTATCGGTTAAAATCCGCCACAAACGCCAAGCTGCCGGACGTTGTGCGCAAGCTAAAACCAAATACTA
>JAJYTI010000043.1 GCA_021793135.1 Bacteroidota bacterium | reverse complement strand
CGATCTTTAGTAGTTGGCTTATATCGTTATTGTGGAATGAATCCGGTATTTACTAATAGTGAGATTAGTAAAGTAGTACGTGACTTTTTAGTTGCTACACAACATTATATTATTAGCCCTTTGCAGTTTGTTTAAGCTTCATGTTGAAATTATAAAAATGCTATATCGTATTAATTCTATTTTATATTCCATGTAATTGTGTAAAATGCCTACTTTCTTCGAATACCCGAAAAATTAATATTAAATTTAAGCCTTCAAAAAGCAAATAAAATTTTGCTATAACGAACGATAAAAACAATTATGATTCGATTACTTTTATTTTTATGCTGTATATTAATCGGTGCAGAATTTTTAGAAGAATATTCTGGAATGGAGGAAATGACTTTTAATTTAGATTGGTTACCCATCGTTCAGCGTATTGTTATTTCTATTACCGCATTAATTATAGTAATTACAGAGTATTTAAAGATTAAGTCTTTTAATATAACCATGTTAGTATTTTTATTAGTGCTACTTATATACAATCCATTTAAATATTTCGAAGTTTCTACTATAACAAAAGTAGCTTCTATCGTATTGTTTTTTATGCAAGCACTAAAAGCTAGGAATAACACAAGATTTAATCAGTTATAATTATTAACAAAAACATATTTTCAATTTTCTAATATAAAATTGCGTTATACTTTTATGCAATTTATTTAGCTTCACTATGAAAAAATCATATTTACTTTACTTTGTTCTATTTCTAATAATAGGTTCAGTATACGCTCAAAAAGATGACCAAATAGTAATTCCAAACCGTACCAATGCAAAAGAACAATTGGATAAACCCTATGTTATTTTGATTTCTATAGATGGTTTTAGGCACGATTATTTTGAAAAGTATCAACCAGAGTTTTTAAATCAGATTGCAACTACTGGTGTAAAAGCAGAGTATATGTCGCCATCATATCCTAGTGTAACTTTTCCAAATCATTACACAATTGTAACGGGAATGATTCCTCCACATCATGGATTGGTTGGGAATAACATGTTTAATCCAAAAACTGGTGAACGATATTCTTTAGGAAACAGTAAAGCAGTGAAAAATTCGGATTGGTATGGAGGTGTACCAATTTGGAGTCTGGCAGAAAGTCAAAATATGCTGTCTGCTTGTTTTTATTGGCCAGGCTCTGAGGCAAAAATAGCTGGTTATTATCCGACTTATTATTATCCGTATTCCGAAACTAAAGGAGTAGAAGAGCGTGTAGATAGAATAGTAGATTGGTTAGAAAAACCAGAAGCAGAACGTCCACATTTAATTACCTTTTATATGCCCGATGTAGATCATGCTGGACATAGATATGGCCCAAATGCATACGAGACTCAAGCTGCGGTACATTATGTAGATGGTGCTATTAAAAAATTAACCGAAGCTGTTGCAAAAACTGGTTTAGCTGTTAATTATGTGTTTTTAGCCGATCATGGTATGACAGAATTGGATAGAGAAAACCCAATTCAATTACCTAAAATAGATCCAGAAGTAATGGATGTTGCGGTTAATGGGGCTTATACCAGCATCTTTGTAAAAGATAAAAAGAATATAGAGGAAGTTTATGAGTATTTCAAAAAAGAGGCTGACAACCGATATGCAGTGTATAAAAAAACCGAAGTGCCAGAAAAATATCATTTTTCAGATAAAGAAGATAGGTATAATCGCATAGGAGATATAGTGTTAATTGGAGAAGCACCTAATTATTTTACTAATCACATCCCGTCGCCAGGTTCACATGGCTTTCATCCTGTAGATACACCAGATATGAACACAGTATTTATGGCTTGGGGTCCAAATATTCAAGAAGGTAAGGAAATCGAATCTTTCCAGAATATTCATGTATATCCATTATTAGCAGAATTATTAGGGTTGACTTATGATCATGAAATTGACGGAGACGCTAGATTGCTACCGAAAGTAATTAAAAAATAAGCTAATTTTTAGAAATAAAAAACCACTGTTAAAACCGAATATTCATAGTGTTTTAGTAGTAATTCAAGACTTGTAAAAACAAATCTTTACGTATCTTTGAGACATGAAATTTAGTACTCCTCAAACATTAGAGCAGATAGCTCAATTAATCGATTGTAAGTACGTAGGCGATCCAAGTTTTCCTGTATTAGGAATGAATGAGATTCACGTAGTTACACCAGGTGATATTGTTTTTGTAGATCACCCAAAATATTACGATAAGGCATTGCAATCGGCAGCAACCATTGTATTGATAAATAAAGAAGTTGATTGTCCAGAAGGAAAAGCTCTTCTAATATCGGAAGATCCTTTTAGTGATTTCAATAAACTTACTAAGCATTTTAACCCTTTTAAATCGGCAAGTTCTGCAATTGCAGATTCTGCGATAATAGGAGAGAACACCATCATACAGCCCAATGTTTTTATTGGAAATAATGTAAAAATAGGAGATGATTGTGTGATTCATCCTAATGTTACAATATACGATGATACAGTTATAGGGAATAATGTTACCATTCATTCAGGTACGGTTTTAGGAGCCGATGCTTTCTATTATAAAAATCGTCCAGAAAGGTTTGATAGACTTATAAGTGGCGGTAATGTAGTAATAGAAGATAATGTAGATATAGGTGCTAATTGTACTATAGACCGTGGCGTAACAGCATCTACCACAATTGGTGAAGGATCTAAGTTAGATAACTTAATTCAAGTAGGTCACGATACATTAATCGGTAAACGTGCACTTATTGCGTCGCAAGTAGGAATTGCAGGTTGTGTAGTCATTGGCGAATTTGTTACTATCTGGGGTCAAGTAGGTATAGCTAATGGTGTTACCATAGGAGATAAAGCAGTTATTATGGCACAGAGTGGTGTGAGTAAATCGTTAGAAGGAGGACAATCGTATTTTGGAAGTCCTGCAGAAGATATTCGTAAAAAATATAAAGAAGTTGCCGCACTTAAAGGGTTGCCTAGTATAATAGAAAAGTTGAAAATTAAATTAAATAAAACGGGAGAGTCGTGGTAATTAAATCGTAATTATGATTTAAAGCTAGGCTTCTTTGCAAATACTTTTATTAATAAATTAAAAAAGACTACCTTTGCACAGTCTTAAATAAAAATAATATAGCATAAATATATAAGTAATGAGTGTATTAGTTAATAAGGATTCTAAGATAATTGTACAAGGCTTCACCGGAAGCGAAGGTACTTTCCACGCGGAGCAAATGATTGAGTACGGTACAAACGTAGTAGGTGGTGTAACTCCAAATAAAGGAGGACAAACTCACTTAGGACGTCCTGTATTTAATACTGTAGAAGATGCGGTAAAAGAAACAGGGGCAGATACTACAATCATTTTCGTGCCACCTGCATTTGCTGCAGACGCGATAATGGAAGCTGCCGAAGCAGGTATCAAAGTAATCATTACGATTACAGAAGGTATTCCGGTAAAAGATATGGTTCATGCTGCATCTTATGTTAAGCGTAATGGAGCTAGATTAATCGGGCCAAACTGTCCAGGTGTAATCACTCCAGAAGAAGCAAAAGTTGGAATCATGCCAGGTTTTGTTTTCAAAAAAGGACGTATTGGAATCGTATCTAAATCAGGTACTTTAACTTATGAAGCGGCAGATCAAGTTGTAAAACAAGGTCTTGGAATTAGTACTGCTATAGGTATCGGTGGAGACCCAATCATTGGTACTACTACTAAAGAAGCTGTAGAATTACTTATTAACGATCCAGAAACCGATGCAGTTGTAATGATTGGAGAAATCGGTGGTCAATTAGAAGCAGATGCTGCTAAATGGTACAAAGAAAGTGGAAGTAAAAAACCAATAATCGGATTTATTGCTGGTGAAACTGCTCCTGCAGGAAGAACTATGGGACACGCCGGTGCAATAGTAGGTGGTGCAGACGATACAGCTCAAGCAAAGAAAAAGATTATGCGAGAGAATGGAATTCACGTAGTAGATTCTCCAGCAGAAATCGGTAAAAAAGTAAAAGAAGTGGTAGGATAATATTCCTAAACCATATTATACGATAAAAAAGACCCTGTTTTCGGACAGGGTTTTTTATTTAAACCGTATAAAAGATTATATTTGAACTTATGCAGAATGACTATATATAGCGTTGTGCAATCAAAGATTAAAAAATTGTAAACCGAATACTATGAAATTATTAGAAGGGAAAGTAGCCGTTATTACTGGTGGATCCCGAGGTATAGGTAAAGGTATTGTTGAGACTTTTGTAAAAAATGGAGCTCACGTAGCATTTACTTATAATTCCTCATCCGCTGCAGCAGATCAAATTGTTGAAGACTTATCGTCTTATGGTGTAACTGTAAAAGCATATCAAAGTAATGCTGCTGATTTTGAGCAAGCACAAGAACTGGTAGATGCTGTTTTAAAAGATTTCGAAACTATTGATATCTTGATCAACAATGCAGGAATAACCAAAGATAATTTGCTGATGCGAATGAGTGAAGCAGATTTTGATTCGGTAATCGAAGTAAACCTTAAATCGGTTTTCAATATGACCAAAGCGGTACAACGTACTATGCTAAAACAACGAAAAGGATCGATTATCAATATGAGCTCTGTTGTTGGACTAAAAGGAAATGCAGGTCAAGCAAACTACGCAGCATCTAAAGCTGGTATTGTTGGTTTTTCTAAGTCAATAGCATTAGAATTAGGTTCTAGAAGTATTCGTTGTAACGTAATTGCTCCTGGTTTTATAGAAACAGAAATGACTGCAAAATTAGATGAAGATACCGTACAAGGATGGCGAAATGCTATTCCATTAAAACGTGGAGGTCAAGCAGAAGACATTGCAAATGCATGTGTATTTTTAGCAAGTGATTTATCATCATACATCACAGGACAAGTTCTAAATGTAGATGGTGGAATGCTTACCTAATTGATGTTTCAAAATCCAATATTACATATTATAACAGCTAGTGCAGTGGCCGCTGCACTAGCTTACTTTATGTACTACCGCAGTCAAAAAAGCTTAAAAACTCGTGCGCTTCTCGGCATATTGCGGTTTATTAGTGTTTTTATATTATTACTTCTCCTATTCAATCCGAAAATAAAAAAGAAAACTTATGAATCAGTCAAAACAGGTTTGCCTATACTTATTGACAACTCTAGTTCTATAGCGTATTTAGGAGAAGAAACTGAGGTACTAAAAACATATGATTTTTTAAAAAATCATGAAAAACTAAATGAACATTTCGATTTAAGTTTTTTTCGATTTGGTTCCGAGATAAATGTATTGGATAGCCTTGATTTTTCAGAAGGTCAAACCCAAATCACAACAGCATTAGAAGCTATAGAGCAAATGTATAAAGATACTGATGCTCCAATTTTACTTCTAACCGATGGTAACCAAACTAGTGGACGAGATTATACGTATTACGCTACACAATTACAGCGAGAAGTTTATCCTATGGTCATTGGTGATACTACGAATTATCCAGATTTACGAATAGATAAAGTTACTGCCAATCGTTTTAGTTATTTACATAATGATTTTCCAGTAGAAATTCATAGTTCGCTCCAGGGCGCTAAAGAAGCCACTATCGAGATGCAAATTGTGCATAATGGACAAGTGATACATAAACAAACTTTAGAATTTCTTGATGGAAATACAAGTCTATTTACACAAATCCATTTACCTGCAAATCATTTAGGATTACAAACCTACGATGTCCGATTAAAGAATTTAAATAGCGAAAAAAATACTGAAAATAACTCCCAAAATTTTGCTGTAGATGTATTAGATTCTAGTGGAAAAATAGTTTTGGTTAGTGATATGCCACATCCAGATATTGGAGCTATAAAAAGAAGTGTTGAAGTAAATAGTTTTTTAGAAGTAGAGCATCTTTCTGTAGAGGAAGCAAAAGGTAAGTTAGGAGAGTATAATCTGGTGATTTTATTTCAACCCGCACAACATTATGATACTTTAGTTAGAGAAATAGAAGAACAAGAACTTCATGTATTATATATTACAGGAAAGCATGCTAATTGGGATATGCTAAACCAACAACAGGAAGTATTTAAAAAACGAGCATCTATCCATTCCGATGCAGTGCAAGGGGAATTAGACCCGACTTTTGATTTATTTTTATTTGAAAATATATCGTTTGCACAATTACCTCCTTTGGAGACACAATTTGGAATGTTAGAAATAAACTTACCACATAATTCCGTTTTAGAACAATTTGTATCTGGTCAGCGTTCTGGTACTTCTTTAATGGCTATTTATGAAGAAAATTCAGCTAAACGAGCCA
This sequence comes from Bacteroidota bacterium, assembly GCA_021793135.1. Taxonomy (GTDB): domain Bacteria; phylum Bacteroidota; class Bacteroidia; order Flavobacteriales; family Flavobacteriaceae; genus JAJYTI01. Next base: position 7,307 of record JAJYTI010000043.1, on the reverse strand, counting down.
TATTAGATGCGGAGGGTATATGGCGTTGGAGAGCGGCTATTTATGAACGAGAGAAATCCTTTCAGAACTTCGATAGCTTCTTCCAAGCTTTAGTGCAGTATTTAGTATCTACACAACAGAAAAAACGTTTACAAGTACATTTCGAAAATTTTTATTATCAAAATACAAATGTGAAATTGCGTGCTCAATATTTTGATAGTAATTTTCAATTAAATCGGAATGCTAATTTAGATATTCAAATATCTAAAAAAGATTCCTTAATAGGAAAAACCCCATTGATACCATCAGGTTTATATCAAGAAATAGGATTAGAAAATTTAGAAGCTGGCCATTATTCATTTACAATAACAGAGGCTAATAGTGGTGAAAAAGCCAAGGGTAGCTTCGAGATTTTAGCATATGATATAGAACAAAAATTTACCCGAGCCAATATAGAGGATTTACAAAAACTAGCTAAAATAACAGACGGTAGTGTATTGTTTTTTAGTGATATAGAGCGTTTTATTGAAGAGTTGCTTGAGAATAAAAAATATCAAATAAAAGAACGAGAAATAGTAAAAGAAGAGCCTTTAGTTAGCTATACTTTCCTATTAGCAATTCTATTAACAAGTTTAGCTATAGAATGGTTTTTAAGAAAATATCATGGAATGTTATAATAGGTTTCTAAGTATTACAAAAAAGTATAAATAATAATCTAATTACCATAGTACTATGCAAACGGATGCTATACAGCGAAATGAAAAACAGTCTACTTTAGGACCAATGATAATCATTGGTTCGTTATTCTTTATTTTCGGATTTGTTACATGGTTAAACTCACTCCTTATTCCATATTTGCAGATTGCTTGTGAGCTTACTGCTGTGCAATCATACTTTGTAACTTTTGCATTTTATATCGCTTACTTGGTAATGGCACCTATTTCTACACGTGTTTTAAATCGATTTGGATTTAAACGTGGTATGGGTATATCATTAGGAATAATGGCTATTGGAGCTTTATTATTTATTCCTGCTGCATATATGCGTCAGTATGAATTGTTCTTATTAGGATTATTTATTTTGGGTGGTGGACTAGCAATTTTACAAACAGCTTCCAATCCTTATATTACTATTCTAGGTCCAGTAGATACTGCTGCTCGTAGAATAAGTATAATGGGGATCTGTAATAAATTTGCTGGAGCATCTGCACCTATCATTTTAGGACTTTTCTTGAATTTAGAAGAAGCAGATAATCTTGCACAGCAAGTATCTACTATGACTGCAGAGGCTTATTCCAAAGCATTAGATGAAGTAGCCTTAGAAGTGGTAAATCCTTATATTGGGATAGTTATTGTGTTGATACTATTAGCTATATGGATTTTTAATTCCAATCTACCGGAAGTTTCTGGAGATGAGGAAGAAACGGAAGACCATCATTTATTAACCGAAAATAAGACTAGTGTTTTTCAATTTCCTCATGTTTTATTAGGAGTAGTAGCATTATTCTTATATGTAGGAGTGGAGGTTATAGCTGGAGATACCATAATAGCTTATGGAAGATCTTTAGGTGTACCATTAACCACAGCTAAATATTTTACAACCGGTACTATGGCAGCAATGGTTATCGGATATCTAGTAGGTATTGCAATTATACCTAAATTTATAAATCAAGCAACTGCATTGAAAGTTTGTGCAATTCTAGGAGTAGTTTTTACTTTAGGTATTGTATTTACGGATGGTACATTGTCCTTGGTGTTCGTAGCTTTATTAGGATTGGCAAACTCTTTAGTTTGGCCTGCAGTTTGGCCTTTGGCTTTGGAAGGGGTAGGGAAATTTACTAGCGCAGCTTCTGGTCTTTTAGTAATGGGAATTGCAGGGGGAGCAGTAATTCCATTAATTTATGGACAGCTGGCAGATATGTTTAGTACCACACAAGCATATTGGATCGCTTTACCGTGTTATTTATTCTTGTTATACTATGCTGTTAAGGGACATAGAGTAGGAAAATAACTAATTATTATATAACTTTTTTATATTGAAAATCAACTTCTTAGAGTAGTAAAATATACTGATTTTATAAAAAACACTTCTTGTTTTCCATCTAAATACTACTCTTAGTTTTCGATAAGAACACTTTGTATTAATTATTTACTTAGTGTATATTTGCAGTCCTAAAATATCAACGAAAAATGAAAGCAGGAATTGTAGGTTTACCAAACGTGGGAAAGTCCACTTTATTCAATTGTTTATCTAATGCCAAAGCACAAAGTGCAAACTTTCCATTCTGTACTATAGAGCCAAACGTAGGTATAGTAAACGTACCAGATCCAAGACTATTAAAACTAGAAGAGTTAGTACAGCCTCAGCGTGTGCTCCCTGCTACAGTAGAGATAGTAGATATTGCTGGACTGGTTAAAGGAGCTAGTAAAGGAGAAGGTTTGGGTAACCAATTCTTGGCAAACATTCGTGAAACGGATGCTATTATTCATGTACTTCGTTGTTTTGAAAATGAAAATATCGTTCACGTAGATGGTTCTATAGATCCAATTCGAGATAAAGAAACTATCGATATCGAATTGCAATTAAAAGATATGGAAGCTGTTGAAAATCGATTAGATCGTTTAAGCAGAATTGCTAGATCTGGTGATAAAGCTGCCAAACGAGAAATGGAAATTCTAGAAGCGATTCAACAACATTTGGATGCAGGTAAATCTATTCGTTCATTTGAATTAAATGAGGAAGATAGAAATACTTTCTTAAAGCCATTGCAATTTATTACCGATAAGCCAGTTATGTACGTTTGTAACGTAGACGAAGCATCGGCTGCAACTGGAAATGAATATGTAGAAAAAGTGAAAGAAGCAGTTGCAGGAGAAGGGGCAGAGGTGCTTGTACTCGCAGTAGCAACCGAAGCAGATATTACAGAACTAGAAACTTACGAAGAACGTAAAATGTTCTTAGACGATATCGGTTTAGATGAGCCAGGTTCTTCTAAGCTTATTCGTAAAGCATATAAATTATTAAATTTACAAACTTACTTTACTGCCGGAGTTAAAGAAGTACGTGCATGGACTATTCCAGTAGGTGCTACCGCTCCAGAAGCAGCAGGAGTAATTCACTCCGACTTTGAAAAAGGCTTTATTCGTGCTGAAGTTATCCATTACGAAGATTTTGTACATTATGGAAGCGAAGCGAAAGTTAAAGAAGCTGGAAAACTTGGAGTAGAAGGAAAAGAATACATCGTTCAAGATGGTGATGTTGTTCACTTCCGATTTAATGTATAAAACGAATCCCCATACAAATTGCTATGCAGCCATCTCAAAAAAGAGGTGGCTGTTTTTATTTTAAACCTATTATAAATAATTAGAAAGTTTATTTGGTAAAATCCATTTGCAGAAAATAATATAAAATATTTTTCAGGGGTCATCTAAGTAAAAATGAGATTATGTTCTTTATCGGATATGAAAATCAAGAATAACCAATAACGGATTACTTCTTAACCTACATCAATGTGTGTCGCGTTATGTAAATGTACATTTGTATTATAAAATGATGATATAAATCGAATAAAAATATAGATTATGGGAAATACAAAACAATTATGGACGATAGATCCAACACATTCGGAAATAGGTTTTAAAGTTAAACACATGATGATTTCTACTGTGTCAGGAGCTTTTACAGATTTTGATGGTAGTGTAAAAACCGATAATGAGAAGTTTATCGATGCGGATTTTAACTTTATTGCAAAAGTTAATTCAATACATACCAAAAATGAAGATCGTGATGCTCATTTACGTTCAGCCGATTTTTTTGATGAAGAAAATTATCCTGAATTAAAATTTCAATCTAAATCTTTTGATGGAGATACGATGATTGGCGATTTAACTCTAAAAAATACTACAAAGGAAATAGAATTAGATGTAGATTTTAATGGAATTGCTGTAGATCCATATGGAAATACAAAAGCAGGATTTGAAATTTCTGGTGTAATAAATCGTAAGGATTTCGATTTAAGTTGGAGTGCTGTAACCGAAGCAGGAAGTATTGTTGTAAGTGATAAAGTTAAATTGGTTATTGACTTACAGTTTGTTAAACAGTAAAAAAGTATTATAAATATTATTAAAGGGTATGATTGTTGCTAACTAATAGATAAGTAGTAGTTTGGTTTTTTGGTTAGAGAAAAGTGGGGAAGGTAACTTCTCCACTTTTTTTTATTTTTGTTAGAATAATAAATTGTTTTCCAATTTTGAATATTGTCATAATAACGTGGTAATGTTTTATTAATTCATCAGATAAAACTTAATTAAATATGAAAATTATTATATCTTTAGGTGAATTGCGATAGTTTATTGAGCTCGTAAGTGTCTAAGTAACACTAACAGAATTATTATAAACCAATTCAATAACCTAAATATTTAAGCCTTTTGATGAAAGAAAAGTTTGCCGCTATAAGTGGAGCAAGTAGTGGATTAGGAAAATCTTTTGCTCAGCAATTAGCAAAACAAGGCCATAATCTATTATTAATAAGTTTACCAAATGAAAATCTATCTACTTTATGTTATGAATTAGAATTACAATATAATATTAAAGCAATTTGTTACGAAACGGATTTAAGTATCAAAGAAAACGTTTGGCTATTAACGGATTGGATTAATAAAAAATATTCAATAAATATTTTAATTAACAATGCAGGAGTAGGAGGTACCAAAAAAATAGAAGAAGTTTCTACGGATTATGTAGAACGGATAATTCGTGTAAATGTATTAGCTACTACAATTCTTATTCATCGATTACTTCCAAATCTTAAAGAAAATAATGAGGCATACATTCTCAATGTATCTAGCTTGGCAGCATTTTCTCCTATGGGATATAAAACGGTTTATCCAGCATCCAAATCTTTTATTTACTCTTTCTCAAGGGGATTATATCAAGAATTAAAAGAGACTAATGTACATGTTGGTGTAGTAAGTCCAGGACCCATGAAAACCAATGGAGAGATAACTCGTAGAATTGAGAAACAAGGTTTCTTTGGGAGATTAACTTCTAGAAAACCAGATGACGTGGCAGCGTATTGTTTAAAGCAACTACGACGTAAAAAACCTGTAATTAGAGTAAATCTATTGAGCTTAATTGTACTGCATGTTCTACCTACATGGATTACACTCCCAATACTTAGTAATAAAATGAAAGGAGAGTTAAACGTAGAATGAAACATATCTTTATTACAGGAATTACTGGATTACTAGGGACAAACTTAACCCATGCTCTATTAGATTCTGGTTATAGAGTGACTGCAATTGCACGAGATATAAGTAAATATTACGGAAAAAAACATAAGAATCTAGAGTTAATTCAGATGGGACTTTTTGATACTTATGATGAGTACTTAACAAATATTGATATTGTAGTTCATATAGCAGCAGCTACAGCTACCCATTGGATCGAATATCCAGAATATGAAAAGATTAATTGTAAAGCTAGCATTAGGTTATTTGAAAAAGCAAAGTCAAAAAATGTATCTAGATTTGTATTTATAAGTACCGCAAATACTATAGGATATGGAGATTTAAATAATCCAGGTACAGAGACTTTTCCAATTAAAAAACCATTTTCAGACTTACATTATGCACAGAGTAAACTACAAGCTGAGAACTACTTACTTTCTCATAATAACGGAATAAATACAATAATTATCAATCCCACTTTTATGATTGGGCCTAATGATAGTAAGCCTAGTTCAGGAAAAATAATATTGATGGGATTAAATAAATCATTAGTATTTTACCCACCAGGAGGTAAAAATTTTGTGCCTGTAAGCGATGTGGTGCAAGCTATTATTTCTTGTTTCGAGAAAGGAATACCCAACGAAAGATATATAATTGCTGGAGAAAACTTAAGTTATAAACAGTTTTTCACTAAATTAAAACATCATACTAATTCCTCCACCTTGCTTATTCCTATTCCAAAATATTTATTGCTCTTTATAGGAAGAATAGGAGACTTACTACGCTTTTTCAAAATTAGAACGAGCTTAAGCTCTACAAATTTAAAAGCTTTGTGTATCAAAAATTTCTATAGTAACAAAAAATCTATTCAAGAATTAGATATAAAGTACACTTCTTTAGATAATGCAATATTGGATGCTATAAAGTATTTTCAAAATAAATAAACTACCTCAGCGCAAAGTAAGCTAATATTAGGCTGTTTTGAATTATGCATTCACAATCTCACCACCATTTGGATGTATTACTTGACCCGTAATAAAACTTGCATTGTCTGAAGCCAAAAATAAATAGGATGGAGCAATTTCATTTGGTTGCCCCGCACGCCCCATAGGAGTGTTTTTTCCGAATTCTTCTAATTTACTTTTTGAAAAACTAGATGGTATTAATGGAGTCCAAACGGGACCTGGTGCAACAGCGTTTACTCTAATTCCATCTTTGGCTAATGCTGTCGATAACGAACGGGTAAAGCCAACTAGTGCAGCTTTAGTACTAGAATAGTCAATTAAATGTTTGCTGCCTCGGTAAGCCGTTACCGAAGTAGTGTTAATTATAGAAGCACCTTCTTTTAAATGAGGTAAGACAGCAATTGTTAGATATATTGCACCTAGAATATTTATTCCAAAAGTTAAATCTACTTGTCTCGGCGTAATTTTTCTAGGGTCTGTTTGTTCAAATTGTACTGCAGCACAGTTTATTAATACATCTATTTTACCAAATGTATTTATGATTTGATCTGTTACTTCTTTACATTTATTAGCATCGGAAATATTACATGCATATGCATGTACTTTTACTCCCATTTTCTCAATTTCTTGAAGCGTATTTTCGGCATCTTTTTCCTCGTTATAGTATAGAAATGCAATATTTCCACCAGTTTTAGCAAAAGCTAATGCTACAGCTTTTCCTATACCACTATCGCCACCAGTAATTACTATTACTTTATTAGCAAAGGTAAGATTGGTCAAAGCTTCTTTCGGTTCAAATAAAGGCTTATCGTGCATTTCGCTTTCTTTTCCGGGCTGTGAAGCTTGCGTAGGCTCTTTTTTAGTATCGGGAATTTTTATATTTTCTTTCATTTTACAGCATTCTAAGATTAAATAATAATTCATACTACTTATCTAATTAGTAGTAAGTGTTATTATAAAGATAGTGGAATTAACGCTTGTTAAATGAAAATTTGTAGTTAATTGAATGTGTTTTTTGTTAAATATATAATAGTATATTGGTTAAATACTAATTTGTAAATGAAATAAAGGTCTATAATGAATAAAATATAATATGCAACGTTAAAGTCGTTCTAGATTAAATGGATATTCTTTA